>JBDKJZ010000597.1:0-3360 GCA_039796375.1 Pseudomonadota bacterium | reverse complement strand
CCAGCACGCGAATGCGAATCGTCGTGACGAGATCGGCCACCTCGCTCGACTTCAGATGGGGAAGCTGCTTGAACTTCGGGGCTGCGCCATCGAGCTCCTCAACGAAGACGCCGTCCAGCGCGAGCACGTGCAGATGTGGATTAAGTCGAAAGTCGGAATTGACGCGTTGCACCGCGGTAACAGTCCCGCTCTGCAGCTTGCGTCGTCGGGTCTTCGGGCGGGTTGCCGCAGCGGCTTCCGCCTCGCCAGCCTCTTCGGCTCGCTCCTGTGACGGTTGTGCTGACGGTTGTGCCAGGGTGATGCGCGGCTCCTGGCGGTGAGCACGGGCACGCGCAAGCGGGGTCCGGACGAGGCGTGCAAGAGAAGACGATTGGCGAACTGAAGAGCGGATATGCGTTCTCGACCATTCCAACGCGCAACTATCGCGCGAACACCGTTTGGCAGAAGCTAAACATATTGACCCACAACCTGGTGACCACACTTCAGCTTGGGTGGCAGCCTGTGGCACGACCCCGAACCCGCAAGCGCACTGGGCTGTTTCGCCTATCAAGCATCAGGACACTGCGCTTCGAGTGGCTTAATCGTAGCGCTCGATGCGCTCGGGCTTGGTCAGACGACCGTGCGCCACGAAGCGGGAGGCGGCACGAGCCTTGGGCTGCAATGCCGCACCCAACCGACCGCGCGCGATGGCCCAGAGACTCAGGCGCGCTTCTACCGAACGGACCTGTCTATTGTCACATTGGGGCTAGTAGCGGGCAAGTTCTCGATCGACTCAGCCCCCGTCGTTCACAAGCTAGAAGAATTCGCGAACGCCTCTGCGCAAACCGCGGCTCCGTCGCTGTTCATGACTTGCGTCTCATGGTCATCGTTGCAGCTGGCGCGGTGACGCTTGGCTCATGAAGAAAAGTGCGCATCACAGCGCTCCACTGAGACTCGGAGCACGGGATAGGGTCAAGCACAATCGTTCCCGTAGGAAGCCCCTGACGCGAGTTTCACCAATTGGGCTCTGAAGTTTTCACCAAGGGCGATCCGACTCGTTTACATGGGGCAGACAACTCGCGAACGCCTCAAGGCATACCGTGTTGACGTCGCTGTTCACGACTTGCGTCTCGGGGCCATAGTTGCAGCTGCAGTACCAAGTCGCTGATCCATCCCCGAGTTGGCGACAGCTGCTTCGCCGAGGATATACCCTTCGAAACACGGCGCGGCCCGACGCGGTGACACCCGATTGTGTACACTCCTCCGAGACAACGCACGTAGTCGGCGTGATGGACACAGAAGGAGGGTTGCATACGACCGGCCCGTTGAAGGTGACGGACTCCTCGCAAGAATCGACGAGCTCGCCGCAGGACGGCAGGGCGCCGGGACTCCGCTCAAGGCTGAAGAAGAAGCTATGTGGTATCCCCTCAGGGCTGCAGTTGCAGCTCCAGTCTGAGCCCTGCGGCCGGCAATCGATAGTGGTGCCCCGCCAGGTACCAGCTTGCGATGCGCCGGGAATCGAGCACCTCTTTTGAAGCGAGCAGGTGACGGGAGTCTCAGGCGGGAGGTAGGAACCGGGTTCGAGGAGACAGGAAACTAGAGGACCCGCGGACGGTGTAGTCTGGCACTGCTTGTGAGCTGCCGCGCACGCCTCTTGGATAGGCACGCCGGACACACTCGGTCTCTCCAACTCGGTCGTCGTCGAGCAAGTGCAATCGGTCTGGTCAGGGCTGACCTGGGTGCAAGAAACTTGCTCTAGCGAGCCGGGACAGGAGGTGCTCATTTCGCACCAGTCGAGGACGCTCATGCTCGATTCTTTGCACACCTGTTCCGGCGCAGCGCCCACGG
Organism: Pseudomonadota bacterium; assembly: GCA_039796375.1. Taxonomy (GTDB): domain Bacteria; phylum Myxococcota_A; class Polyangia; order Polyangiales; family Polyangiaceae; genus SZUA-265. The sequence continues at coordinate 1,533 of JBDKJZ010000597.1, read as the reverse complement.
CCCCATTACCCGGCTGGTAGCGGAGCTTCCCTCCTCGAAAGGCGCGAATCGGCGCTACGGTCTCCTCCAGCGGGGTGGTGCCTGAGTGCTCGAACGCGACGGAGAAATAGGGTGAGTCCACCCGGCTAGACGCAATCTGCACATGCACTATGTAGGTGCCAAATGGCACGAGCTGCCCGTTCGCGTCCGTGCAGTCCCAACTGACGTGGTGGGCACCATATTGGGAATGTGACCCAGCGCTGACAATATCGAGTGCCCCGCGCGTCGTTTGCCATCGGGTGAGGTATCGTTCCGAGCGGATGCCCCAACGTTCCAGCACGCGAATGCCGACACCCGCCGTATCGGTGATCCAGATAACCCCCGCATTCCTGGGCGCATACTTCGCACCATGTGCTGTGGTCTCGACCGAGAACTCAAAATTGCACGGCACTTGTGGCTCCGGCAGAGGCTCCATCGCGGTCGCGGATGGCGTTGGTTCCGGCAGGAATGGGCTCTGTTCCGGGGGTGGTGGCGGATCGGGGGGCGGCGGCGAATCGGAGGCGCTCGGCCTCGCGGGCACCGCGCCAGCGCCCGAGTCTGGCGTACCAGAGTCCGAATCCCCAGCATGCCCACTACCCGTGGCATCAGGGGGCTCGCGGTCTGGGGTACAGCTCATGCCGAAGCCCGCGACGGCGACCGTCAACGTTGTCAGCAGCGCGATCACGCGTGCCGCATGAAGTGTTGTATGCATCACTCGCTCCAGTGACGACAGGACCCCGCATCGGGTCAAGGACAATGGGTTCGGAAGACATCGAGCAGGAAAAGTCGCCACCACCGATCATGTGGAAGACACCGGTGTCGTAGCTTTCTGCCCGCTCCGAGTACGCGGTGTAGGCGCCTGCTGATGAGCATGGGGTGCAGCGCAGAATAGATCAGACACAGGTTCGGAGCTTAGATCTTGGGCACATTGCGGCGCGTAAGCGATTCAAGCGCCCCCCTGTTGCCCGGCGAGGCGCAAGGTTCGCCCCCGAACCCCCATATCGCATCTAGCTACAGCACAGAACTTCGCCGTTGATGTACTCAGCACGGCGACCCTCCGGCGATCGGGGGGTGGCGAGCGGCGCAGGAGCGGCATCCCGCTGCTCCTGGCTGAAAACCGGCGCAGCTCCGCCCCTGCTGCGAGCCGCGGGCGTCAAGCGGAGGGGCGGCCCCTCGTCTTAGGCAGGCTCGTCGAAAAGCACGGTTTGGGTCTGCTCCCCAGGGTCGTGCTTTTGATGCTTTTGATGCCTGCGAGGCTGGCCGGTGAAATACGGCGGTGGCCGGGGTGGAGCTCTTTGGGGAGCGTGAGTGGCCTCGCTTCGCGTCCGCAGCAGCCGGCGGAGGCTTTGCGGACCGACGAGGAAGGCTTTGAGCTGCATCGGTCCGCCGCACTTCGAGCACTTGACGTCAACGTCGAAGCTACGTTTCAGAAGTTCACTCCAAGGTCGCCAAGTTGAGCGCGGCTTGCCGGGTGCTGCAGCGTCTGGCGTTTCGGAGCCGGTCCGAGCCGTGGTC
>JBDKJZ010000596.1:0-3368 GCA_039796375.1 Pseudomonadota bacterium | reverse complement strand
TCGGCCCGTGTGCCTCAGGATGAGCAGCCGACACCCATCGGACGTCCCAGTGACGGCGATTGCCGAGCTGTCGGAACGCGAGGGGCCGCATCTTCTGGCGCTTCGTTGCTCCTGGCAGCTTTCGCCCTGGGCTTATTCGCCACCAGCCGGCTGCGCCCGCGGTGAGGCTCAGCACTACGCGCTACGGGCCGCGTTGCTACCTGAAGCGTTGCTTGCAGCAGGTGGAGAACAGCTCAGTCTTTTAGGCAGGGCGCTGGCCTGGCGCTAGCGGCGCTCAGCTCTGAGCATTTCGAGGGCGTCGCCGGCGGGGCTTGTGCGTCGTCTCCCCTGCGGTTTGCGCTTGCGAGGCCTGGCGTATGGGCGTCTCAAGTGTACTCGTGCTGCTGCTCGCTTGGACGACATCGGGCGCGGCGGTCTGCGGCCGGTTCTTGCCGCCCCGTCGACGGCGTCGCTTGCGCTGGGACGTTTCTTGGGTGCCCGCAGCGGGCGCTGTCGCGGGGGCGACGTTTTCACTCCGAGGAGTTAGCCGAAAAGTATCGTTCCGGGCGGCGGGGCTCACGTAGGTGCTGGCCTGAGCGTTATCGCCACGCTTGGGGCCGGACTTCGGGCGGCGCTGGGGCAGCGCGGGTGTCGCGGCGGCGCCGCGCGAGTATCCGCCTTCCGCGCGCGGGGACGCCCCCGGGGGGACTCTTGGGTTCGAGTATCGGCTGTCTTGTTGCCTCGGGGCAGCTTGCGCCCTTTGAGCGTCAGGCCTTCCGCCTCCGGGGCGCGGACCGCGCGAGGGAGGCTTTGGAGGCATCACTTCAACGATCCGGCGGCGCGGCGCGGTCGTTTGGGTGTCCGTGGCAGTGGGCTCCTCGGAGCTAGGCACGGTCGTGGCCGGAGCTAACCCGCTGCGTTCACGCCGGCGCTGTTCATCGCGGTTCGCGTCACCGATCAGCTGCATCACCGCTCGGGTGTCCACCCGAGTGGTTGCGCCTTGGTAGCGCCCAGTCAGCACGGTGTCCGGGGCTAACCGGTTGCTCTCGTAGAGTTTCCACATCTCCTCGGCGTAGGGTGCGCGTCCCATGCCGGGCGCGAAGCGTTGCACGAAGCGGTGCAGGTTCGCCACGTCCCTGAGCAACAGCGTGCGCGCGTTCTGGTTGTTCGCCGCGAGGATCGACTGAGGGAAGTCGATCACAACGGGGCCATCCGCGCCGATCAATACATTGAAGTCCGAAAGGTCGCCATGCACGACCCCCGCAGCGAGCATTCGAACCACCTCACCGATCAGGTGGTGATAAATCTGGACCGCCTGTTCGGGCGTCGGATTCAAGTCTCCGAGCCTGGGGGCCGGCTGGCCTTCAGCATCGGTGACCAGCTCCATCACCAAGACACCGTCCAAGTAGGTATACGGAACAGGGACTCGCACGCCGCCTGCGTGCAAGCGGTAGATCATGTCGACCTCAGTCGCCCTCCACGCCTCCTCATCCTGCGCGCGCCCGTACTTCGAGCCGCTCTGCATGGCGCGCTGATCCCGCGTGTTGCGCACCTTTCTCCCCTCCATGTAGTCGGCGCGGTGCTTGAACGATCGGTTCTGGGCCTCCTTATAGACCTTGGCTGCGGCCGGCCGATCTTCAAAGATCACGAGGTAGAGCTGCGCCTCTTTGCCGCTCATCAGCGGGCGAATGACCTCCGAAACAACCCCTTCTTCAACGAGGCTCTCCAGGCTCTTGGGTAGTCGCATAGGGACGAAAAGAAGGGACCGAACTCAGGGCGCAGCGGAATTTGGACCCGCGTACGACAACCCCGGCCGCCCTGTCCACCGCGAAGGTAGGTTGTGCCGAGTTTGGCCCGGAGGTGACCAGAAATGAAACCCAAGAGTGTCGGACCGACGCAGTTTTTGTCTTGCTAACCGTGGCGAATACTGAGCCGGAGCACAATCTGCGCACCCCGATGTCGAGCTTCTGCCTGAGATCAAAGGGCTACCCGCGCCGCGCCGCAGGCGCTAGGCTCCTGACTCATGCCGACGTTGTGCCGCAGCTATTTGCCGGAACCCGGCCATAACAAGCGTCTCTTTGTGACTATGTCTGGAACCCTGCGAAGAGTGAGTTTGGCTAAGGTTGTTTTCGGGGCCGGCGCGTGTGCGGCGTGGCTGTCCTCGGCCGGGGACGTGTCCGCCCGCCCAGATGGGCTCGCGATTCCCTGTGGCGGGTGCCACTACGGCATGCAAACCGACAATATCGCCAATCCTAAGCCGCTGGTGACTGCCGCAGTGAATCTCGATCGCGTTGAGCCTGGTGAAATGGTCGAGCTGAGCGTCGTGGTGGAGAAAAAGTGGGCCGGGGCAAAGGTCGCCGGTTTCGCTATCATCGCGGATTCGACGACGGTGATGAACGCTCTCGAACCCGACACCCACAACGTCGGGCCGATGCAGAGTGTTGCCATGCCGTACGCGCTCGGCCACAAGCAGGCGCGCATGCTGACCGATGGGCGCGCGACCTTTCGTGGCCAATGGGTCGCGCCAGCAGCAACGGGGAGCTACGACTTTCAGATCTTCGGCGTGGTCTCGGATGACGGCGACGGCAAGGACGATGAGGGCGTCTTTCAGGAACAGAACGATCCCTTCGAACAGACGATGATCACGGTTGGGGTCGGGTGCACTCTGAGCAACTACTACGAAGACATGGACAAAGATGGCTATGGCGCGACGCTGCGTCGAAGCTGCGCCCCTATCGCCCGCCACGTTGAGCTGCCCGGGGACTGCGATGACGCCAAACCCGAGGTCAACCCGGGGGCGACTGAGCTTTGCAGTCGCACCGACGAGAACTGCGATGGCGAAGCCATGACGCCACTAGCGCAGTATGTCGACAAGGATGGCGATGGGGTTGGCTCCCTCGGCGACGGGCTCAACCTCGACGCTTGTGAGCTGCTTCCCGGTTACTCGTCGGAGTTTGGCGACTGCGACCCGAGCGACGCCAGCGTATATCCGGGGGCGCCTGAGGCCCCCAACGGCAAGGATGACAACTGCGACTCGAAGACCGATGAGGCAGCCGGCGGGGGTGGGGGAGCGCCGCCCATCGTCGGGCCAGGAGGCTCGGGCGGCGCGGCCACGGGGGGAGGAGCGCCGGTGAACCTTGCACCCTTGCAGGAGACCTCCGAAGGAGGCTGCCAGATGGTGGCTGCCGTCCCGTCGTCAGGAGCACTCGGCGGAGCGTGGCTCGCGGCGCTCGGTCTCTGCGCTGCTCTGTTCCGGCGCCGTCGCTCCTAAGGCGCGGACGTAAGGTCGTCTCCCCCTGACTGTCGCCCCCTGACGGCCCTCGCAGGGAGATATCGTGTCCTTTCGGCAAGCGTGCGTGATCGGTCCGAAACTTCGTGGGTACCCTCGC
>JBDKJZ010000595.1:0-3381 GCA_039796375.1 Pseudomonadota bacterium | reverse complement strand
CGGCGTCGATGCGAGCGCGGTACAAGCGCCAGTGCTGTACTGCTGGTAGCCAGCGTTGGAACCAACGATCACTAGGCCGTCGTTGGCAACAGCTAGCCCTTCGGAGACAACGTTCGTGACTCTGCCGGCGGCGGGGGGCAGCGTGTTGCTGTAGCCACCAGCGTTGCACACGGCGCTACCGAGCGCGCGGGACATCGGCCCGACAGTTTGGCAGCCGACGTTCACGGTCGAGCCCATGGCTAGGTTGCAAACTGGCGTGGCGCTGTTTGCTACGCCGAGCATGTAGCGCTCGCCGTTGCTGGAGCCAACGCCCTGGTAGCTTCGGCTGACGCCAGTACCGTTGCTCAGGCCCGGAATTTCACCGTTGCCGGCAACGTTATCCAGGTTGAGCAGAGTGTCCATCACCAGGTTAAAGGTGTCGGAGCCAGCGTATACACTCTCGGCTGGGACTCCGTTGAACGCACTCTGAACGGTTTGCTGTGCGGATGCCGCACTAGCCGTAAAGGCTAGGGCAGCGACTATCGTCGTAATATTGGTGAGTTTCATAATTCGAAAGTTCCTCCACGTCGCGGAATGTTGCGACGGGGGGCTTATAGCGAAGTTCAACAGGCGCTTGCGTGACACTATTGAAAACCTTCCGCAGCAAGAGCCGCACGCTCTATGCGAAGGACCCGCACAAATAATTCGGTACAAACGAAAAAAGGGGAGCACTGATGAGCAGTGCTCCCCTTTCGGGACTCAGGTGACGTCCACTGAGTTTCGGTTGAACTCAACCTAAGTTCAACCAGGCGCCCTTAGAGGGTGCACTCTGCAATGCAGATGCCGAAGTCAGCAGCCGGGACCAGGATCCCGAATGCATCACCCGAGGGGTTGCCGGCTGCTGCCATAACGCCCAGGACGTTGGCGTTGTCGAGTGCTTGCCCGACCGAGGTCAAAGCAGCGCGAATCTGAGGTACGCACAATCCACCGCTGGCGATGGGATCGAACGCGGGTGCCGAGCATTGGCCGATGGTGGCGGTGGGGCCGCAGTAACACTCCGAAGGGGACTTGCCAGCTTTGAAGCAGTCGGAGTCGACGACGCAATCACGAACAGCAGCGCAATTGGCGTTAGCCGAACAAGCCTGGTTCAGGCCACCGGGGATGTTGGTATCGAGACAGCTGGGGCACAAGGGGTTGAGAGACGGGATCTGGCAGGTTGCGGTGCAGGTGGCGCTAGCACCGCCCGTGTCACACTGTTCCGATGCCTGGTTGACGATGCCGTCGCCGCAGGTGGCCAGGGTGACAGTTGCGCAGTTGACGCAAGTGGGGACAGCAGCGTCACAGGTCTCGGTACCTTCAACTTGACCGTCGCCGCAAACCGGGAACTTGCAGTCGTTGCCGCAAAGGTCGTCGTCGTTGGTGTTGCCGTCTTCGCACTCTTCAGCTGTGCCGTTGTTTTTGATGCCATCGCCGCAAATTTCGAGTTTGCAAGTAGCGTTGCAACCGTCGAGGGCGACGGTGTTGCCGTCGTCGCAGGTCTCAGGAGCTTCCACGACGCCATTGCCACAAGCGAAACCGAAGCCGGCGCAGGTGACGGAAACGCTGCGAGACAGCGTGTTGGTGCCGAAGTTGGCTGCCAGCTGAACGTTGAACACGCCGTCAGCTTCGCACATGAACGTGCAGTCGGCAGGGGCAGCACCGCAGCCGACGAACGAGCCGCCGTTAGCCGACCAAGCGTAGGTAACGCCGGGAGCAGCAGTCGGAGTCTTGATCGACAGGCCCACTGGCGGAACTACGCCACCTTGGCGCAGGATTGACAGCGGAGCGACGACGAAGGTGTCGAGCGACTGGTTCATGAGCTCGATGGTGGCAGCGAACCGGATATCAGCGGTGTCGTCGATCTTGCAGACGATAGCGATGTTACCGAGGTCGATTAACTGGCCTGCGCCCACGTTGAACGAAGCGCTAGATGCGGAGCAGGTGACGTTGTCGTCGGCCAAGCCGTTGGTGTTCAGATCCTTATCGAGCTTGACCGTGGTGCTGAGTGCAACAACGCAGTTATTAGCCGGGCGAACCGAGCCGAAGAAGCCGCTAACGGTCGAGCCGCTGAGCGGAACCGGCACTGCGCCGGTCTTGACCGTGACGCCGCCGCAAGAGAGGTCGTATCCGACGGAGAGGGTGTCCCCGCCGACTGCGAGGCCGTTGCTGTTGACGCGAAGTTGAGCCTGGACCGAACCGAAGCTCTCCGAATCGGAACCGGCGGTGTTTGACTCTGCGGAACAGCCGCTGAGCGCTGCGCCTGCTACCAGCGCAGCCAAAATGATGCTTTTTGAGTTTTTCATATTGATGTTTCCTCCACTGACTTTGAATGCCGTCGATGAACGACGCGGGGTCTATACATCAGCGCGGCAGAGTTCAAAGTTACAAGTTGGCAGCGTTTTCGACACAATCGCGGTCCGACTCGGCGCTACTGATCAAGAACGAAGTGTTGGGAGAATCGGCGTCTGACTTGAGGATCTTGTGACGAAGAATTGTGACGAAACCGTTGCTTGCGTTCGGTGAAGTACTTGAAACACACTCCGCGCCATTATGGTCCTCGCCCTCGCTCAGTCACCTTCGTCGCACCTGTCCAAGTTCACGAGTTTCTCCGTTTCGTTGCTGGTCCTCACCAGTAGCTGCGGCAGCGTGACCCCCCCTCACGTCCCGGGCAGCGTCGCGATCACTAAGGAGGCCGACGTCAGCTGTCGCGCGCTGGGTGAGGTCAGTGGAGAAAGCGATAGCGGGCTGTTCTCGGGCCCGCGAGAGCGAATGCAGAGCGCCAGGGACGTGCTCAGGTACAACGCCCACACCCTCGGTGCGGACACCGTAGTCGTCGACATGGCTGGGGCGGATGACTCAGGGGTTGCGCTTACAGGTCGGGCCTATCGCTGTGACTCGGGTCTGCAGAAAGAACCTTTGCAAAAAAATAAGGATCAGGAGGACCTGACAGTAGCCGCCGCGCCAGAGCGCGCCGTGGTTGAAGAGCGGGTGGTTGACGACAAACCAGCTTCTTCGGCGCTCGGGTTTCTAGTCGCTGATAGAGCGGCGGGGGAACGCCGCGACGAAAGGCCCGCGGTAACGAAGCCGGAGGTGTCGGATCCCTCTTTGCCGCAGGGTTCAGCAGGGTTCACTTTCGGTGATGCTTGGAACGCCGCCGCGAAGCTTTGCGTAGCTACGGACAACACCTGGACGATGCGGCGGAGTGAATCGCGCTGTTCTGGTTTGCCCGTAAGTTTGGGTCAACCCGGCGAGGCGGAGCTGCAGTTTTGCGACGACAAGCTGTGTCGCGTCATCGTTCACTTACGACCCGCTGCGTCGGACATCCGCGGGACGTTATCGGGACTCTTGAGGCGCATTGAACAC
>JBDKJZ010000594.1:0-3406 GCA_039796375.1 Pseudomonadota bacterium | reverse complement strand
CGAACTGGCCGAGGTACTCGAGGTCGATGGCGGTGGGGTTCTCGGCCAGTGCTTTGCGGCCGGCGTCGGAGATGGTGAACACGCCGCGACGGACACGCGTCAGAAGCCCGGCCCGCTCCAGATGGATCTTGGCCCAGCAGAGCCGATTGACGAACCGGCTCTGCGTGTTGCTCGGCAGCAATTCCGCCCGTTCGGCATCGGTGAGACCGAAGTCATCGGCAATCGGGCCGCGAAGGGCGGCGAGGGTCAAGTCCTTGCCGTCGGCGGAGCGACGCAGGAGCGGGAGGAGGATTTCGTGGAAGGGGGGAATGGGCATACAACTATTGTACAAGCAGCGAGTCTATGATCTATGCAGAGGGAAAGCGTTGTCAGGAGGGTTCGGCCGGACTTTAAGCGAACACGTGACAGTCGTCTGCGCGGGGTGATGCGGAGACGAGACCCGAGCACCGAAAATCATGCATCTCCACAACCTTCGCTGTCCACTATGGTGCTGATGTCCGAAATCTCCAACCATACTTTGGACGACGCAAAGTCAAAGTCGGCAACCAGCACATCACCGGCTTCAGCGGCTACGTGACGCAAGAACGGACTATATCCGTAGGATGTTCCTTCCTCCGGTACTACGACCTTCCCGCACGGCTTGTCTGTAGCGCTGTTAAAGGCCTCGAACGTCTGTCCGCAAAGATAACGAGCAATAGCTCCTGGTATACCAAGAGCAAGTGAGGAGAACTGCCAGGGAATGACCCAGGCGACAGATAAGGTTCCACGAGGTGTCCATCCAAAGTGGATGCAGCGTCGCTCCCTAGAACGCTCTTGATTGCTTTGTCGGACGGCCTCGACCATCGCAGGATCAACATCGCGGCCCCGAAGCTTCCAAAGGTCTACGCCCAAATGCTCTATGATAGGGCTGTAGGTGCTGTATACCGAGACTGTGCTTTCGTTAATGCCTTTGCGAATACAGCCTTCGACAAACGAACGTCGATCGAGTACACCGCCGCCCGCTTCCTCGAACACTTCATACATCGCTCGCTCCGCTTCGGCCAACTGTTCGTCAACCCGTCTTAGGACTTTCGCTTCGACGTAGCCGTCGTGCACCTGATAGTCGGGGTGGCCTTGAAGATAGGCTTCCAGGACTGCCGTTGGAGGTACAACAAGTTCGACGCTGCTGCGGTGGGCAATGCTGCGATACCTCATTTGTCGCCGAACACCTTCCTTTACATCAGCAATCCGCAGTCGCGGGCTAACGGCCAGCATGCGGTCGAGTATATTGAGCACACGATTTCTGCCCGGTGGCAAGTCGTAGAAGCTAAACCAGTCTTCATTGACAAATTTGCACGCAGGCCATGCTTTGAGTGTTTGGCGAATCCATCCCTCGTCTGTGTATGGCGTCGCTTCAGTTGTTTGTGTAGTTGCCCAGGCAGGCGAGTTTTCAATCAGTTGGTACACGCTCGCCACGCCATTCGCTGACGCGATGGCCCTTGCTTTTCGGACAAACGCTCCGATGGCTGCATCTTGGGAGGTAGTGCTAACGCATCGTTGCCCGTTTAGCTCCGTCAACGAAGCTGTCGTCTGTCTACCGAAGTCAGATGCCGAAGCAAGAAGGGAGTCGATAGAGAAAGACCGCTTGCAGATGCCCTTTTGTATGAGCAAGGTCTCAGCGTCCCGTGCATCGAGTGGTGTGGCCGCTTCGATCACTTCCAGAGCGTCATCTAGTCGTGGCAAGAAAATAGGATGCTTCGGCATCGCGTCACGCATTTTCTTCTCTAATTGGCGTACTCGCTCTCTCGTTATGCCAAAGTGGTCGCCGCACTTCTGCAAAATCCGAGGGGGCGTGCCTAGCCATCCAAGCCTCATTCCCAGTAGGTTTACGCGATCCTGTTGGTATCCCCATGCGGCAGCGAGGTAGTCAACTAAACTTTCCTCCAGTGTGAGTGACTCAATCAGCGCCACCCGTTCTTCGATCGCGGACAGCGCCTCGACCAAAGCGGATGCCTTCAGCACGGCTTCAATCGGATCGCCCAGCACGGCCAGAAGGCGTTCCTCTACCGTGCCTGGCCCAACGGGCACGATCTCGGCAAACCGGGGATCTTGGCTACTTATCTTGTCTACCCATTCCTTTGCTAGGAGTCGCTCGCAATCGGCTCTCCACGTCGAAGGAAAAGTGGCTGGAAGAAATGGATGGCCCGCAGCGGATGCGACGGGTTTCGTGTTGCAGGCCTCTACAGCGCCGGAGAACCTCGCGACGACGCATTCGGTCAACGCAACGATTTCCAGCACCGTTGCGACCCCGAGCCCTGAAATGCGGAGAAGATCGCCGTATGTCGCATCAAAAAGTTTAGCGGGATTTTCCGCTATTCCCGATCGCTCGATGGCGTTTTGGCTGCGGGTGCCGAAAGGCACCAGGCTCAAACGGAAGCCTGCTGGGAAAGCGTGGCCGAAGCACTTCATCTCGCGGACTTCATCCATGCTCTGGGCAACGTACGCGCGCACAAAATGACGTATGCGGTCCTCAGCACCGGCAATGCACCCAAAATCGCCCGTCAACTGAGCCGCAGTCGCTCCGTCCGGCAGCGACAGGTCGCGGGCTACCCAAGTCGGCAGTGCGTGAACCGCCAAGGCAGCTCGGAGCGTCTGCGGCAGCAGCGGAACAGGCGGTTTTCCCCACTCGAGGGTGGCGATGTCAACCTCCTGTGGCATTGTTTTTTCTCCTAGTGCCAGTATCCTAGTCGTCTATGGCAGAAAAACAATCTCCCAAGAACTTGACTGACCCCCTCCGGCAGTACCACGTTGTTACGGCGGCACTCCACCAGTTGGGCGGTGGATCCCGGGCAGTGGACACCGAAGACGTAGCCGTGCGGTCTTTTGAGCTCGCGCCCTACCTTTTCGCCTGGCAGAAGTATCCCGAGCAAATCAACCTTGAGCTCGTCCGTGTCGCTCTGTCGGACGCCAAGAAGCCAAAAAATGGTGGGCTCACCAGCGGCTCGGGGCGAGCTGGCTGGCGGCTGACACAGCGAGGGCTGGCGTGGGCGCAGCAGTCATCACTCCTGGACTCCCGGCCGGCGTCGGCCACGAAGGCTCGTGGTAAACGTACTGCCGGTTCGGTCGATGTGGTCCGGCGGAATCGTGAGAAAGCGAGGCTTGAGGGGTCTGCTGCATGGCAGGCGTGGAGCAAGGGGCAGCTGGTATCGCAGCGCGATGCGCGGGCCCTATTTCGCATCGATCAGTACACTACCGATGAGATGGTCGAAATAAAGATCGTGCGATTGTTGGACATGCCCTGGAATGACTCGCAGACCGATCGGTTTCTCAAACATGCGACGGATATTCTTCGCCAAGGAGCGGCAAGATGACGGCAAAGGCCACACTGAAAGTAGTTTCCCATGTTGGGCGTGATGTACTGCAGGCA
>JBDKJZ010000593.1:0-3414 GCA_039796375.1 Pseudomonadota bacterium | reverse complement strand
ACTTCAGGACCCGCACCGCAAGTGCTGCCTGCGTGCTCGCGCCACTGCCGCGCGAGCGCCATGTCCAGATAATCGTCCTGCATTGATTTCCGCGCCGTCTCGAGCGCCTGGTTACACTTCTGCTGATCTTGGCAGGCGACAAAGCTCATCGTCAGTCCGAAAAGGACCCCGACCATCATCAAGCGGCGACTGGTTGCGTGCATTCTCATGTGTTCCCTGTGGTTCGTTTGGCGAAACGTCTCCGTCGATTTTGTCTATACATGGTGCCAGCGTGGAGCGCGATAGCCGCTCAAAACCCTCACCGTTTGAAGCTGACTTGCCATGTCCCAAGACCCTCTACGCCCTCCCTCCCCCAGAACGATAACCGTTGGAAATCAACCAGTTACAGTCTCCGATGTGCGGGATTTGGCCTGCGGGTTGGCAAACGTCCAGCTAACCCCGGACCCCCGTTTCTCGGAGCTGCTGCGGCGCTCGGTCGAGTTTCTCGAGCGGCAGCTGCCCCGCCCGACCTACGGAGTCACGACCGGGGTCGGCGCTTCGGTGCACAACATCATCCCCGCCGAATGGCAAGCTGCGCTGCCGGCCAACCTGTACCGTTTCCACGGCTGCGGCACGGGAAGGGTGCTCGGGGCAGCCGAGAGCCGCGCCGTCGTCGCAGCGCGCCTGGCCTCGCTGGCGTCCGGTTACTCGGCGGTGCGCCCGGAGGTATTGCAGGCGCTGTGCGATCTCTTGAACCACGACATCGCTCCGCTTATTTTCGAGGAGGGCTCTGTCGGCGCCAGCGGTGACCTGACCCCGCTATCGTATATCGCAGCTGTCTTGTGTGGTGAGCGCGAGGTCTTATGCCAAGGCGAGGTCATGCCGGCGAGTGACGCCCTCGCCGGGGCCGGACTCGTCCCGCTGACCCTGCAAATCAAGGAGAGTCTAGCGCTGATGAACGGGACCAGCTTCATGACCGGGCTTGCGTGCTTAGCCTTTGAGCGATCCAAAAGCGTGGCGCGCTGGGCCTGCACCTTGACCGGCTTGTGCAGCGAAGCCACCGCTGGCAACCCCGAACACTTCGACACACGCCTCTTTGCAGCCAAGCCGCACTGGGGAAGCGTTCAAGCCGCGACCTGGATCCGCAGCGCCCTCGACAGGAACCCCGCCGCGCTGTCTCCTCAGCGACTGCAGGATCGCTACAGCCTCCGCTGCGCTCCCCACGTGATCGGAGTCTTAGTCGACGCGCTGGCTGCCTACGAGCCCTGGCTCACCACAGAACTCAATAGCGCCAACGACAACCCGCTGGTCTTCGCCGAAGACGAAGTCGTGCTGCACGGCGGGAACTTCTATGGAGGGCATGTGACTTTCGTGCTCGACGGGCTCAAGGTCGCTGTCGCCAACGTCGCCGACCTGCTCGATAGGCAGCTGATGTTGCTGTGCGCTCCCCAAACCAACGGCGGCCTTCCCGCAGATCTCGTGGGGGTGACTGGACCCGAAGCGGTGGTGCACCACGGCTTCAAGGCGATGCAAATCAGCACCTCGGCGCTGGCCGCTGAAGCGCTCAAGCTCAGTGGCCCGGCGAGCGTCTTCACCCGAAGCACCGAGGGCCACAATCAGGATAAGGTCAGTATGGGGGCTATCGCCGCCCGAGAGGCGCTCCGAATCTTGGAGCTATGTGAGACCGTCGCCGCGATTCACACGCTCGCGATTTGTCAGGCTGCTGACTTGCGTGGTGACCGATTTGGCAGCGCGCAAAGCCGCTCGCTACGCGCCGCGGTCAGGGCGTGGGTCCCGATGTTGACAGTCGACCGGCGGCAAGATGTGGACATCTCGCAGGTCCTGAAGCTGTACCGCGAAGGGGGTCTGCCTATCAGCTCGAGGGAGGCCGCCGGGCAGACAATTGGTGTGAGCTAAATCCGGGAAAAGGCCTGTTCAAATCTGCGCACTTGGCTCAGAATCCGGCCGCCATGAAGTCCACACGCATGTTCACACACCTGTTCCTCCCTTGCCTCATTGCCGTCACCGCCAGCTCGGCTTGCGACAAGAAGTCTAAAGAGACTGCGAAGGAGGCCCCTCAAGCTAGCTCTTCCGCGCCCGCAGAGGCGACGACCAAGGTCGTTGCTACTGCCCCGGTCGCCAAGGAAGAGAAGACGATTCCGGCACCGGACAACGTCGCTGCGCCGCCTGCGGATGCGGAAAAACACGAAGGCGGGTTGGCCAGCCTCGTACTCACCAAGGGGACCGGCGACAAACACCCCAAAGCGAACGACAAGGTGAAGGTGCACTACACGGGGTGGACGAAAGACGGAAAGATGTTCGACAGCTCGGTCGTCCGTGAACGCCCGACGACATTCGGGCTCGACCAGGTGATTCGAGGCTGGACCGAAGGTGTCCAGCTGATGGTCGTTGGAGAGAAGCGACGCTTCTGGATCCCAGGCGACATGGCCTACGGCGAGGTCGCCAAGCGACCGGGCGCCCCCGCCGGACAACTCACGTTCGACGTCGAGCTCCTGGAAATCACCGAGATGCCTCCGCCCCCAGCAGTGCCTGAGGACGTGAGCGCTGCTCCGAAGAATGCCAAGAAGACCAAGAGCGGCCTGGCCTACCGCGTGTTGACCAAAGGTACCGGGAAGGTTCGCCCGACTGCGGAGCAGACCGTGGAGGTCCACTACAGCGGCTGGACCACTGACGGGAAGATGTTCGACAGCTCAGTCGCACGCGGTGAGACCACGCAGTTCGGCCTCAGCAACGTGATCCCTGGCTGGACCGAGGGAGTGCAGCTGATGGTCGAGGGTGAAAAAACCCGCTTCTGGATCCCCGGCAAGCTGGCCTATGGCGATACCCCTCGCCGCCCAGGCGCCCCCGCCGGTATGCTCGTGTTTGACATCGAGCTCGTCAAGATCCACTGACGGAAGTGGTTCGCACCGCCGAGCGGCGCGCACCGTACCCCCCGGGTCTGCAGTGGAACGCTTGTTCTTGGTAGCGCGGGGCACCAGCGAGAATGAAAAGCGATGGAGCTAGATCACATTCACATTCGCGGTGCCCGCGAGCACAACCTGCAGAACGTCGACGTCAAGATCCCAAAGAAACGCTTCGTGGTGATCACCGGTGTCTCCGGCTCGGGCAAGTCTAGCCTGGCCTTCGACACGCTCTACGCCGAAGGCCAGCGTCGCTACGTCGAGTCGCTGTCTGCGTACGCCCGGCAGTTCCTGGGGCAGATGGAGAAGCCACGGTACGATACGATGCGCGGCCTGGGCCCAACGATCAGTATCGAACAAAAAACCACGGGCACAAACCCAAGAAGCACCGTTGGAACAATCACCGAAATCTCGGACTACCTGCGCGTGTTGTTCGCCCGCGTCGGGACCCAGCACTGCCACCTTTGTGGCAAGGTCGTCTCTGGCCAATCAGCGGAGCAAATCGCCCGCGAGC
>JBDKJZ010000592.1:0-3420 GCA_039796375.1 Pseudomonadota bacterium | reverse complement strand
ATCGAGCACGCCGCTGAGAGAATGCGCTGGAAGTAGGAGAAGAGCGCTGCAGGCTGACCCGCTAGCTTCAGTTTGCCCCCGAGGGAAGCGTGTAGTCTAGGGTGTAGGCGTGTTCCTTGTTTACGACTTCGATCTGCATTGTACCCGTGATACCGGCGAGATCGCCTGTGCCCGTCCCTGGCACAATCTCGATGACGAGCGACTTCTCCGTCGCTGAGGCGAGGGCCTTGTGCATGACTACGAAGCTGCCCTGTCGCCCGTCGATGCTGCCTTCGATGCGCTCCAAGGCGACATACGCCGCGTGCTCACCGGCGCGCACTGAAAGGAACTGTACCAGGCTTGTGGCGCTTAGCGGGCCGTGGAATTCCTTGTCGAAGGTGGCCCGAGCCAGCGTGACGCCCTCCCCCTCAAAGTACGGGGGCTCCGGGTTCATCTTGACGTTGAAGGGCCCTTTAGCTGTCGGCATCTGTGGTAACTACCACGGGCAACGAACGTTGCTAACACTGCGGGACAGGGTCCGCGAGGCGCTGACGTCTGCAAGGGTCAGAGCCGGTACGGATCGCCGCAGGTCGTCATGGCGACGTCGCACCACGAGGGCGGAAACTTCCAAGCATGGATCCCGTGGTTCCCGGCGAGCAAGCCCTCGAGCACGGCCGCCTTTGGAAAGGCCCAGGCCGCCCGGCCCCCGGCGGCGCGGAAGCCGGTGAAGGTCAGGGACTCGATCCGAGGAGCCCCGCGGCACCCCTCGGGGAGCGTGAGGAGCACCGTCTCCGGGGTCTCTGCCCAGGCCCAGGAGGCCGCCGATCCGCTACAGTGCCAGTAGGGGGCCCAGCTGTCGGGGCCAGCGTCAGCTAGTATGCGAGCCGAGCCGTCACGATCGAAGCGAACCCACGAGTAGTGGTCCAGACCTCCGCTCCAGCCGATAAGCCAGACTCCCTCGAGCTGTCCGTCCGCCATGATGCTCCGCGCGGTGCAACCGACGTAGAGCCCGTCCTCGCAGGCACACGACGGATCGCCGATGTCGGCGCAGGGACAATAGTCGTTTTTCGTCAGCGGGGTACAGTCCGCCCGATCCGAGCAGGCGGAGGATCCGAGCCCGTCGCACGCTCCCGTGGGGCCACCGCCCGCTCCGGCGGCACCCGCGTGGCCCCCGGACCCGGCAGCGCCCGCGACGCCGCCCGTCCCCCCTGCCGCACCGCCGACGCCAGAGGCACCACCCGCGGTATCACCGCCCGCGTCTGCGACCGGGCCGCCATCGGCGATCTGGTGCACGCTCGGCGGCCCCGAGTCACCGCGGCCGCCATCGGGTCCTCCCCGGACCGCGCTGCTGGATCGCCCCTCGCTCGAGGTCGAACTGCAGCCCATCGACGTGAAGACCAGACCGACTACGGCGAACGAGGCTCTGCTCATGGCGAGCACCATGGCACGCGGTGTCGTCGCCTGCCAGCGGGGAGATTCGCGCCACACCCACCGCGCCGGTCACTTTCCAAAATTCCGGCATGAGTCAACGGAACGAATAACCTACCGTCGCGCTCATCCGAAACACGGAGCCCGGAGGGCCGCTGAACCGATCACTAGTGGCGCCTTTCTGGGTCACGCTCATAGGCAAGCTGGAGCCGACGCCAAGCGCCGCGCCGCCGGGAAGCGATGAATAGAAACGCCCCCGGCGCCTTCGTCGCTCTGCAGCGAAGGACGTAGCTGCAACTCTGTGCTCAGCGAGGCGTTCCAGCGCGAGTACGCGACGCCGGCACCGACGAGCGCCTCCGAACCGAAACGGAGGTCGCCGGAGCTCACGCTGCGGCGAAGATTCAGGCCGCCGATCGCCGCGAAGGTCAACGAATTGAGTGGCCAATGAAGGCTGAGCGAGGGCGAATAGCTGACGCCATCTTCTTTCAGGAAACTGGAGGCGTGACCCGTGGGCAATGTGGCCCGCTGTCCAACCATTAGCATCAGCGGCGTGGTCCCAGACGTGAGGGGTGACTGAATCGCGCGCTCAGCACTGTGTCACCTGCCGCAACGGGACTAGCAGGGGCATCGAGCGAAGAGAGCGCCCGCACTCCGCGGGTTGATTGACCCAGCGTCACGGGCTGCTGAGCCGCCAAGGAGACAGCGGGCGAGACGCGCCAAACGAGAAAAGCGGTGAGCGTGAACCAATCGTCCAGCAACGGCACTTCTCGACCAAACGGATCGGGGGACGCGGCGTTGGCGATCAGGGTGCGGGTTTGGAACCAAGCTCGGCGCCTAGGTGAGCTCGTTCACCGATCGGAGCCGGCTCGGGGAGCGATCCTCAACTAGCCGATCGGAATCGTCACCCAGGCAAAGTCTGGTCCTTCGCTTGCCACTGCTTACGAAAACGAAACCCGGGGTGGCAGCGGCGACAGCTGCGAACGCCTCGTCGATGTGCGGGAAGATAAAACAAGTGTTCGTGGGCGGCGTGACTTGCGCCGCGAACGCACATTTGGCGGCGTCGGCGTTGCAGCGATTGCCGGTAAACAGATCGATGCGCTTGTATAGAAGATGGAGGGAAATCCAGTGCGCCGGGCAAAGCTTGGTTGAGAACTCAGCCAGGTGAACCCGGCTACTCCAGCACTTGGTCGATACGCTCCCGGGCGCCCTCTTTGAGCGTGAATCGCGCCGGCACTTGCTTGAGATTGACAAAGGTTTTGACTGATAGAGCGCGTTCGAACTGGGGTCTAAACTGATACTCGGTGTCAGCGATATCTAAAACAAGAGAGGCGGTTTGTATCCCCAGCTCACCCAAGTCTGGCGCCATCGCAAAACTACCGAACTGAGGCTGCTGAGTTAGCAGCGACACCACCCCCACAATCACCGGGATCTTCAGTGTGTCGTTCAGCGTTGGCAGCCAGCCTCGGGCTAACAGCTCCGGGGTCAATAACACATTGTCGTTCAACACCCACAGTGCGTCGACGTTACGCTGCGCCAGTCGTTTCAGAGCAGCTCGCAATTCGCGCGGATCGGGATCGTCGCTGACGGGCTGAGCTACAAGAGCGATTCGCTCTTGTGACGCCAACACTCGCTCGCGCTCAACATGAGCGTTAAAAGACGTCCTGTGAACGACGCCGACGCGCGCGATGGGGGCTGTGACCAGCGCCCGGAGCCGCGCGAACGTCGTCAACGCGGGGAGTTCAAAGGCGATACCGCTGGTATTGTCGAGCTCCTTCAGAGTTTGCTCACTGAGGAACGACGCCATGATGGCCACAGCCGGCGGGAACTTCGTACCGGCAGGTTGGGCGCGTTGGTAATCTCGGTATAGGCGCAGCGCGACGTTGTCCATCAGCACGACAACCTTTGGCTGATGTTGCGCGATCACGGCGCTCACATCTGCGACCCCTGAAGAGGTCGAAGCAGTCCACGGCACGACGTCCATCTCCGAACCAAGCTCCGCGGAAAAGGTACCCC
>JBDKJZ010000591.1:0-3425 GCA_039796375.1 Pseudomonadota bacterium | reverse complement strand
CGTACATCGCGCTTGCGATGAAAGAAGCTGGGAATAACAAAAGCCGCGCCGCCGAGCTACTGGGACTGAACAGCCGCCAGACACTCAACAATCGCCTCAAGAGCTTGGGGCTCGCGTCATGAGTCGCAAGAGGACAAACCACATGGAACGGGTCCTGCAATACTGCCAAGCGTGGCATCGGACGACAACAACCCTGCTCCCGATGCTGGGGCGCTCGATGCGAACGGTGCAGCCCTCGTGCAGTCGTTGAACTTCGAGTTCCTGCGGCCCCATGTGGCTCTCTTGGCGGATCTGGGCGGATTTGCCGAGAAGTACACCTACGGGGACCCGCCGAGCGCAGCCGTCAAGCTGCGTAGCTTCGCCGAAGAACTGGTGGAGCAGCTGTACCAGCGACACCGCTTGCCTCGGCCTTACACAGCCCAGCTCAACGACCTGTTAGAGCACCACGCGTTCACCGCGGCGACGCCCAACGTGATCCAGTTGAAACTGCACGCCCTGCGCAAAGCGGGCAACAAGGGCGCACACGGAAGCGCCGTCACCAGTGAGTTTATCCTGGCGCGGCTGGACGATGCGCTCAACGTCGCTCGCTGGTTCTATCTCACGATGCTCGAGGGTAAGCGCGATCAGACCCCAGAGATATTGAAAGAGCCCCCGCCCGAGTCGAGCAGGTCGCAGTCGAAGCGGAAGAGCCAAGAGCTTCAGGAAAAGCTAGCTAAGCAGCGCCAGCTCGACGAGCAGCGTGAGGCAGAGCTTGCCAAGCTTCAGGCTGAGCTGAAGACTGCCCGCGAACGCGCCGCAACTCTGGAGGCGGCGAAGCAGGAAGCCGATAGAGAGCGCTCGAAGACCGAAGAAGAGCTGACAGCTATTCGCGAGCGGGGTGACCAGATCGCGACCGGAGTCCTGCACCTCAGCGAAGAAGAGACCCGCCGCCGTCTGATTGACGAAGCCTTGGTGGAGGCCGGCTGGGACGTGGGACCCAGCGGCAAGGGCACCGAGGAGGTCGGGCAAGAAGTCGTTATCCACGGACTACCCAAGGGGTACGCGACCGGAAAGAACGGTGAGGGCCGGTGCGACTACGTGCTCTGGGACGACAATGGCAAACCGCTCGCGGTGATCGAAGCCAAGCGCACCTCGAAAGATGCGGACGTGGGCCGCACCCAGGCGCAGATGTACGCCAACGCCCTTGAGCAGCAGTATGGCGAGCGCCCCGTGATCTTTTTCACCAATGGAGCGGAGATTTTCATCGAGGATGATGCTCAGGGCTACACGCCCCGGCGGCTGTTCGCCTACTACTCCAAGAGCAGCTTGCAGCGCCTGCACTTTCAGCGGCGCGAGAAGCTGTACTTAGCCGATGTCGCGCCGAGCCCCAGCATCGCTGGGCGCATGTACCAGGTGGAAGCCATCAAGCGGGTCTCTGAGCGATTCAGCAACAAGAGGCGACAGGCGCTCATCGTGCAAGCCACCGGCACCGGTAAGACGCGTGTGGCTATCTCCTTGTGCGACGTGCTGTCCCGGGGGCGCTGGGCGAAGCGCATCTTGTTCTTGTGCGACCGCCGGGAGCTGCGCAAACAGGCTATCAACGCCTTCAAAGAGTACCTGCCGAATGAACCGCGGACTATCATCGACAAGGCCTCCGTGGGCGACACTAAGCACCGAGTGTTCGTGGGGACGTACCCGGCGATGCAGAACGTGTTTGAGTCGTTCGACCCTGGGTTCTTCGATCTCATCATCGCCGATGAGTCTCACCGAAGCATCTACAACAAGTACCGAGACCTGTTCTCATACTTTGACGCGCTGCAGGTGGGGTTAACGGCAACGCCAGTCAAATTCGTAGAGCGCAACACGTACAAGCTCTTTGCATGCTCTGACCAGGACCCCACCTTCAACTACGAGTACCAGGAGGCCATAGCCAACAACCCGCCGTATCTGACGCCGTTTCGCGTGGTGCGAGTCACGACGCACTTTCTCAGGGAGGGCATCAAGTACAGCCAGATGAGCGCCGAGCAGAAGGCGGAGCTTGAGGCGGACATCGACAACCCCCAGGAGGTCGAGTTCGAGAAGGGCACGATCGACAAGCAAGTCTTCAACCGAGATACCAATCGGATCATCTTGCGTAACCTGATGGATCACGGCCTGCGGGACGCGAGCGGCAGCCTGCCGGGCAAGACGATTGTTTTCGCCCGCAACCACGAGCACGCCAAGCTCATGGGTGAGGTGTTCAGCGAGCTTTACCCCCAATACGGAGGGGCCTTCTGTCGGGTGATCGACAACTACGATCCGAACGCTGAAGCGCTGATCGACCAGTTCAAAGACAAGAAAAGTCAGCTCACGATCGCGATCTCCGTCGATATGCTGGACACCGGGATCGACGTGCCGGAGGTCGTCAACCTGGTGTTCGCCAAACCCGTCAAGAGCTACGTGAAGTTCTGGCAGATGGTCGGGCGCGGCACTCGCTTGTGCGAGAACTTGTTTGGGCCAGGGGAAGACAAGACCGAGTTCTTGATCTTCGATCACTGGGGCAACTTCGAGTTCTTCGAAGAGAAGTACCAGGAGAAGCAGCCGAGCGTTCACCGCTCGCTCTTGCAGCAGGTGTTTGAAGCGCGGCTTGATTTGGCAGACGCGGCCGTACGAGCTCTAGAGCAGCCGACGGTGGACCTTGCCGTCGCGCACATCACCCAGATGGTGCGCGCCGTGATAGATACGGGCGCCATTGCCGCCAAGGAGCACTGGAAAGAGCTTGAGTTTCTCTCCAAGCCCGAAGTCGTCGGCGGCTGGCACGCAGCGACGAAAGAGCAGCTCCGTCAGGTCGCAGCGCCCCTGATGCATTTGATCCACGAACGCGGGGAAGACGCCGCTTACCGGTTTGACCTGATTGCGACCCGACTCCAAACCGCACGGCTTGGGCAGAGCCCGGCTTTTGAGACGCACAAGGCCGCCGTGCAGGAGCAAGTCGAGCTCCTGCAGATGAACCTGAACCCGGTGAAGGCCAAAGCTGAGGCCATCAAGCGCGTGCGTACTAAGAACTTCTGGGACCAGGCGACGCTGCCTGAGTTAGAAGTGCTCCGGGAAGAGCTGCGCGGCATCATGCGGCACCAGAGCTTCAGCGCTGTTCCCAGGCGCAGCCCTGTGGTGCTCGATGTGCGCGACTCCGCCGTTGAGCGTGTGCACTACCAGACAAAGATGGAGGGATTGCAGCTGGTCGAATACAAGAACCGCGTGAAGAAAGCGCTGCTCGAACATTTCGACACCGACCTGGTGCTGCGCAAGATCCGCTCGAACATCCGGGTGTCCGACGCTGATGTGAAAAAACTGGCAGATCTGGTGCTCAGCGTGGACCCCGGTGCCGACCTGAACCGCTTGTTCGCCCAGGCTGATATCGATGGAGCAGTGACGGACCGCTTGCAGTTCGTGATCCGAGGACTCGT
>JBDKJZ010000590.1:0-3443 GCA_039796375.1 Pseudomonadota bacterium | reverse complement strand
TCAGTGGTCGTCCTACTTGTGGAATGACTGCTGACTCGGGCTCTGGCGCAAAAGCCCAACCAGCGAAGCATCGGCGGAAATCATGGACGAAACAAAGCAGAAGGCTCTAGAGCTGGCGGTTGCCAGCATCGAAAAAGAATTTGGGCGTGGCGCGATTATGCGCCTTGCCGATGGCGAGAAGATTGGCGGGGACGTGCAGGTCGTCCCAACTGGGTCCATCGGTCTCGACATAGCGCTCGGCATTGGCGGTTACCCGAGGGGTCGCATCGTTGAGATCTACGGACCTGAGTCCAGCGGAAAGACTACCTTGATGCTGCACGCTATCGCTAACGTCCAGAAGCAAGGCGGCACCGCTGCGTTCATTGATGCCGAACATGCACTCGACATCACCTATGCCCGCCGTTTGGGAGTGCGGACGGACGACTTGTTGATCAGTCAGCCCGACTTTGGTGAGCAGGCGCTAGAAATTGCTGAGATGCTCGTCCGTTCCAACGCTGTCGATATGGTGATTATCGACTCGGTCGCGGCTCTGGTTCCGAAGGCGGAAATTGAGGGCGATATGGGTGATTCACATGTGGGTCTTCAAGCCCGATTGATGAGTCAGGCGCTGCGTAAGCTGACCGGGACCGTCAACCGCTCGAAGTGTGTGCTGATGTTCACTAACCAAATCCGCATGAAGATCGGCGTTATGTTTGGCAGCCCTGAGACGACCACGGGTGGCAACGCGCTTAAGTTCTACGCGTCGCAGCGTCTCGATATTCGACGCATTGGTGCACTTAAGGAGGCGAGCAAGGGGGACACTGTCGTGATTGGCAACCGGACCCGTGTGAAGGTCGTGAAGAATAAGCTCGCGTCGCCGTTCCGTGAAGTTGAGTTCGATATTCTATACGGCCGAGGTATCAGCTACTCGGGTGAGTTGGTGGACATCGGGTCCGACGCTGGCATCTTGCAGAAGAGCGGCGCGTGGTACTCGCATGGCACCGACAGAATCGGTCAAGGCCGAGACGCCGCTCGCACCTACTTAGAAGAACATCCCGCCCTGATGGAAACGATCGAAGCTAAGCTTCTGGCGCAGAACGATATTCCGCCGCGCGGTGGCGCACCTAAGGCCGGCGCTGTCACCGGCGGCGACGCAAACAAGTCCACCGACTCCGCCATGAAGAACTCTGACGCCCTGGAGGCATCCGACCCGAGCCACGGCAAGAACGGCAGCTCGAAGATGAAGCCGCCTGCGGCCAAGCGCGCGCGGCCTGATTGAGCTAGCGGGTCTTGAGTTTACGGCGGCGTTGATGAAGCCGTCCCAGTGGTCCGCAAGTTGGGAGCTGAAGCCTGCCTGCGGCGCTGGGCCATCGCAGGCGTTCGGTTGTGTTCGTCGCGGCAGCCCGCGCTGCCGCGAGCACCTGGTTTCGATCGCAAGCCGTGCACCGAGTGAGTTGTAGGACGCAAGTGTTGCGCGATGTCCACCAATCCTCATACTGCGCCCGCGTGCCGCTGCGGCAGGGAGATTCGCGTCGAGCCTGGGCGGACGGACGCTTGCCAGGGCCAATCCACGGCTGAGGCGCGGCGATTCGTGCCCTGAGCGGTCATGGCACGGGTTTCGCTTTGGAGTAGCGAAACCACAGGAGATATTCATGAGCCATAGTCAAGCGCCCAGGGCGTATCAAGCCGTTGCGACAGTAGACTTTTCCGAGTTGGGTGACCGGACCATCGAACAAGCGCTGAAGCTCTGCGGAGACCGCCCTGAGGCGCAGCTTCACGTTATCGTCGTTGGCACGGAAGAAGATGACGGGATTAGCCTGCCGGGCCCCGAAGAGCGGCTCGCTAGTGTTGATGAAGCGAATGAGATCGCTCGCAAGCATGTGGCGGACTTGATCGACGGGTATCAGCGCAAGTTCGGGGACATCGCTATGGAGCGGGTCGCAGTGTACGTCGCCACGGGCTACCCTGCCGAACGCATTATCGCCCTGGCTCGGCAAGCGGACGCGGACGTCATCGTGATGGGCACTCACGGTCGCACCGGCCTGAATCGCTTGCTCGTGGGTTCAGTTGCCGAGGAGGTCGTGCGGCGTGCACCCTGTGGTGTGTTTGTGATCCGTCCGGCTGACTTCTGGAAAGGCGAAAAGCTCCCGGAGATTCAGGAGCCACTCAAAGCGGGGGAGCACGCCCTCCGGCCATTCCACCACGCACCCACTTACCACCACGTGAGTCGCGTTTCGAACTTTGGCTCGCACGTGATGCCTGTGACGTGACCCACTGAACCCGCGGATGGCCTGGTGCCGCCCGGTTGTGGCGGCGCTGAGTTCGTCTGGGAGTCTCAGTCAGTGGGGGCGCAGGTTACGGGCCGAACTCGTTGTGCTCTCGCGTTGCGTAGACTCCGCCGTGCAGCTTCCGCAGGTTACATTTCCAGCGTGATGCCGGCCATCCAGGTGTTCACCCCGACCTGCATGTGTTTTCCGCTGTTGAAACCGTCGAGGTCGCTATTGAACCATTCGACGAAGAGGTAGCTGTTGTTGACCCCGTAGGTCGCATCGAGGTTGGAGGCGGCCCCTCGACTGAACGTGTCGAGCAAAAGCATACCGCCGAGCGCCCAGACGTATCCGTGGGACTTCCCGCTGCACTTGGCGCCATCTAAGGAAGGGCGGCCCGCGTCGTCGCAGTCACTCGTCCACCAGAGGGCGTAACCCAAGCCAGCCTTGGCGTACGGCGTGAACGGGACCAGTGTGTTCTGCGCGATGGCGTCGACGCGCAAGACCGCAGCCAGGTGCATCGGCATAATGCTCAGGCTGGTCTTTTGTTTGACAGCAACGCCCGCGTCTGTGAACCCCTTGCCACTGAAGCTGGTCATCCCCCAGCCAAAGGCCGGTCCCAGCGAGGCTAGCTTTGGGAGTCGCAGCAGCTGCCAATCGACCTCGAAGCCGGGCATCCAGTCGGCGTCTTTGCCGTAATGCGTCGCGAAGGGGGTCACCCCCTGGCCGGCAAACTCATCATCGATGTTCGGCAGGTAGGGACCAAAACGTAGCTCGACCGCCATCGTCTGGGGCGTCTCGTAGACGGCGTCGCTTTCGACCGGCCCGAAGTCATCAATTTCTAACGCCTGAGCATGGGCGGGCGAGGCGAGCCCAAGAGAGCCGAGGACCAGACAGGAGCCAAGCGCTGCCAAACGGATTTGAAGTCGCGTCGTCATGAGTGATTCAGTGCTGAGAAGAGGTGGGAGCGTGACTGCTGAGTCGCGTCAGACTGGCCGTGCGGGTTCGACGCAGAAACAAGCCGGCAAGCAATAGCAAGCCGAAGTAAGCCTGGCCAGGGCCGCCGCCCGCGATAGACCCCAGTTGGCTGACGGAGCAGATCCCTGTGGCACCTGCGCCTCCCGCCTTGTCGTAGGTTTCAATAAAGCTCGTCACGTTTTGGGGCGTGTCGCACACGACGTTGGAGAGCGGTCCCGG
>JBDKJZ010000589.1:0-3444 GCA_039796375.1 Pseudomonadota bacterium | reverse complement strand
ACATGGAGTTGTTGAGCATTGGTTGGGCTTGCGGCACAGGGTGGCACACCTGCGAGTCGTTCACTGTACCGCACACCAAACGCGATTCCTCGCCAGCGAACTCAAGGAACAACTCGTCGTCGAAGACGCTCTCCCACAGGGCGGCCTGATCGCGCGCTGTAGAATAGCTCACGGCCGAGAACGTTGACCCTCGCTGACAGTGGAAGGTGTTGTCGAGGCCCAAGCTGATCGCCTTGACGTTCATGCGCGTCACCATGTTGTCGATGCTGCCTGCGATGTGCTCGGAGATGGCCCAGGTCGCGTCGCCGGCGGACACCATCATGTTGCCGTAGAGCAAGTCGCGCAGGGAAATCTGCTCGCCCGCTTGCAGCCCCATGGCGCTGGCGCCGGTGCTGTTTACGTTGGCCGCTGCGGCGCTGACCGTGACCAGGTCGTCCAGGCTCGCTTTGCCATCACGCACGGCATCTAAGGCAACGATCGTCGCCATCACCTTGCGCACGCTCGCGATGGCCTGCACCGTGTCGGGGTTACGCGTGAAACGATCCACATTGGCGATTGGGTCGCGCACCATCACACGCTGGGTGTTGGGTTGAGGGGAAACCGCCGGGTCTTGCTGTACGCCTCGGATATCGGGGTTCAGATCGTTGTTCTCAGTGCTGATGACGAGCGGCCCAAACTGGCAGGTCGTATCCGCGCAGTCGGAGTCTTCCCACACCATCATGCGCAGGTCGCCGTTCCAAGTTGAGGCGGTCACATGCCCGGTGTCGTTGATAGGCGCCTGGGCGAGGGCTTCGATGTTCGTGCTGAGGCCGTTGTTATTGCGGATGTCGCGCCCTGAATTGGCGCTGCTCAACAGAAACGGTTCACCCGCGTTGGTCACGCTCCACAGCGTCTGAGCCAGGCGACTGTTGGTCGTCTGGTAGGCCACCACGAAGTGTGGCAGCACCACGGAGTTGCCAGCGTTCAATGAAGCCGTCAGATCGCTGCCGGGTTCGATGGCGCCCGGTGCATCACCGCTTTGGAACCTGCCGGTGATCTTGCCGGTGGTGCCATTGACGTTCCAGGTGATCAGGCGCACCTGGTCGCCGTGCGTAATCGGGCTGACCACCAGATAGGCATCGTTGGTTATGGCGCGGTGAGCCAAAGTGTAGCTGTCGACGTCGACGCCCGCGCTGCGGCCGTAACCCAGGGTGTCCAAGTGCTGGAACGCGCCGTCAGCCCCGACGCGCCAGCTGGTGAGCCACAGCTTGTCGTTAGAGACGCGCGCACTGAGCAGGAGTCGGTAGCTGCTCTTGCTCTCATCGTCTGCGCGCAGCACGCGCAGTTGGTGGTTGTAGCCGAGGAGCTTAGGGCTGTCGCTCAGATGAACCGGTGCTGCCGCGGGGTCGCTGGCACGAAAGCTCGACAGCACACCGACTGAACCGGTGCCTGCAGCCGTGACCAGAATGGGCGAGCTTGTCGAGCCCGTGCCACCAATGTGCGCCACTTCGATCTCCTTCAGCTTCCCGTTGCCTTGTGCGATCCCGCCGTTCCCAGCGCCGCCTTGTGCGGCTTGGTACGCCTTCACGAAGCGCGCGCCGAGGCTCTGCGCTTGAAGGCTCACGAACTTCTGGAACAGAATGTTGAGCAGGGGAACATCGCCTTGGAAGGCCTGCGCGACGTCGATCTCATCGGGCTCAATACTGGGCTCGGGGCGTTCACTGTCGTCACTGACGCGACCGCCACCGAAGGAGGGGTCCTGCTCGTCCCAGACGTCGATCTCGTCAGGCTCAATACTGGGTTTGCGGGGCTGCGTCTCGTCTTCGGGTGCAGCAGTTGTGTCCTCGCACACCGTACCCGCAGCGCACTCGTCAACCGTTGATGCTCGCTCCTCCAGCGCCGAGTGGTGTGAGCCAGTCTCGCCGCTCTGTTGGCTGCTCTGTTCGCCGCGCTGTTCGTCGACTGCTGCCGCGCAGCCTGACAGGCCCCAAGCGCTAATGCCCAATGCCCCGATGATCCCGATGTTGTGTTTCATTTATCTAATTCCTCACCGATAGAAAATAACTTGTTGTTCACTTGTGTGTGTCCTTGCCGGAAGCCAGTTGAACCCTGCTTCTAGGCGAACATGAGCGCGTTCTTGCCAGGAACGGCGCGCTCTACGGCGCTTCGTAGACCACTGTGAGGATAACGTCCGAATGAAGTAGGTTGTCGGCGCTGCCGTCGAGATCGCTCGCTACGCCGAACGCGAAGGCAAACTGCGCCTGAGCTGAAGCTCCCGCGAGCGCGGACGCGACCTCGGTTTCCACGTTGAGGTTTAACGAGTCAGAGACAACCAATTGGGCTGCGATATAGTTTTGTTTGGTCAAGTCATCGTTCACTTTGGACCAGACGCGCGCGTCGAACTCCGTCCGATAGACTTGGAAACTGCTGCCCATGCCTTCCGTCGGATCTCCATTGATGACCGACTGCGTTGCCTTCAGGCGCGCCGAGCCCAGAAATGCTCCAGGTGCAATCTGGCTTAGGTCGAAGCTGCTGACGCCGATGTACTTCGCATCTCCCACGGCGCTGTCCCCGGTCCAAATGGGGGGGAAGGTCGTATTGTCTGAACGGACGCTCCCCGTGAGATTCGCGAGGGGCTGAAGATTGACGGTGACCCGGCGCACGGTGGAAAAGCTGACGCTCAGGTCCTGGTCCATCGGGGTGCCACTTTCGGTCATCGCTGATTTCTCGAGCTTCGCGACGTAGACTAGCGGCACGACGCTCGCTAGGTCTGCGGGGTCGATCACCTCAACCGCATCAAGGCCGCCGTTGATGACCACAGTCACTTCTGTCTTCTCTACGTCCCAAGTAAAAGTGAGGGACTCGGGAGCTATATCAGTGATCGAAAGCGCCGCTTCCACACTGGCCGTGTTCATCGGCTGGCTAAACAGAAGCTGGAGTGGCGCGTCCAAAGGGATACCCACCGCGCCATTGTCCGGCGACGACTGCAGCACGCTGGGCCCGACTGGAATCGACGGCGCAGGAGCTCCCTCCTGGGCTTTGCCCCCGGCACCCCCCTCGGCATTGGAAGCGCCCCCCGCGGCGGGTTCCTCGGCAGCGCCTCCGTTGCTGGAGGTGTCTTCAGGGGCGCCACCGGTGGCCGGAGCGTCGCTGGGCTCTTCATCCGCGGTGTCCCCTTGGGGGTCCTCGGCGTTTGAGGCGCCACCCCGTGCGGGTTTCTCGTCAGCGCCGCCGCGGTCGGAGGGGTCATCTGGTGCACCTCCGCTCACCCCAGCATCGCCGGCGGCTTCGTCGGTGGTGCCCGATGGGGCGCTTCCGCAGGCCAAATTGCTGAGGAGTAGCGCAGAGATGGAGGAGCTTAGGAGGAAGTTGCGGGTGATTGTTTTTTTCATGATGTTTTCTCAGTTGCGGCGAAACGCCGGGACAAGACGAAGTGACAACCGACGCCCGGCGGTTCAGAGAAAT
>JBDKJZ010000588.1:0-3450 GCA_039796375.1 Pseudomonadota bacterium | reverse complement strand
CGGCACTGAGGCGGATCCGATCATGGGGATCTTGACCTACGACTCGATTGTCACCCACGAGCCAGCCCCGGAAGTCGCCACACTCCCCGGCATGAAGTAAATCCCACCAATTCGATTGGTGCACTTTCACGGAGCCGCGTAGTCTGCGGCTCCGTGCTTGTTTTGTGGTCATTCTTCCTGCGGCGTTGTGCCTTTTGGCTCAGCTGTTGGTGGCTGAGCTGCGCTCTGCTCGCCTGCGGGACGAGCGGGCTGCGTAAGGACACTCCTCCCAACCAGGTCGTCGTCGAGTCCGTCGAGATCTCGGGCACCCGCGCCGTGGATCCCTCTCCGCTGCTCGAGGGGCTCGCGACGGTGCCCTCAGCCAAGTTCCTCGGGATCTGGGACGGAGTGGCTTTCGAATATGAGGTTTACGATCGGGAGGTCCTAAGCAAAGACCTCCTGCGCGTCGAGAGGTACCTCAGAGCCCGCGGCTACTACGAAGCCAAGGTCGTCGCAGCGCGCGTGATTCGCACGGACGAGCAGCACGTCCGTGTCGAGATCCGTGTCCACGAGGGGGCCCAGGTGAGCGTCCGCTCGATTCGCCTGGGCGGGCTAGAAACTGTCTCCGTGGCCGTGGCCGCGGAAGCCCTGCGTGCGAACCCGCTCCGAACAGGAAGAGCTTTCGACGAAGCCCTCTACAGCAGTAGCAAGGCCCGCATTCTGCGCGTCTTGCGGGACAGCGGCTACGCCTTCGCCAAGGTTCTGGGCAAGGTCCAGGTCGATGTGGCGACCCACAGCGCAGACGTCGAGTTCAAGATCAGCACTGGCCCCCCAACCACGTACGGTGAAATTAAGATTGTTGGCCTAAACGAGGTCCCGGAAGAGCAGGTCCGTCGAGCGCTGCAGCTTCAGCCCGGTGAAGCCTTCTCCCAGAGCTCTCTAGAAGGTGCGCGGCGCGCGCTCCTCAGCCTCGGTGTGTTCACTAGCGTCGTCGTTACCGCGTCCCACGAGGACGCACAGGGCAGCGCCGTCCCCGTTCACGTTGCTGTCGAGGAGGCCAAACTGCGCACGGCCAGGTTCGGCGGCGGCGCGCAGCTCGACGCTCTGCAGCTCAGCAACCACATGACCTTCGGCTGGGAACACCGGAACTTCCTCGGTGGTCTCAGAAGGCTCAAACTCGACGCCAAACCCGGCGTGATCTACTTTCCGACTCGTCTCGGAAACCTTGAGCTTCCGGACCGCTACCTGCTTCAACACCAAGTCAAGGCTGAGTTCCGTCGACCCGCTTTCCTTGAAGGCCGTACGACAGGCGTTCTGACGTCGGCGTTCAACGTCTATCCCTTGCTGTTTGCTGAGACCGCAGAAGATGAAGCGATCGTGGGTTTCGCCGAGTTCAAGTGGACGGCAGGCGTCGAGCGGGCATTCTGGGAGGATCGCGTCATTGTGACGCCGAGTCTGAATTGGCAGCTGGAAATCCCGATCGACTACAATCTGCTCACGGCGGGCAGACGAGTCACTGCTGACGCCGAACTGCTCGACAACTTGTTGATCGCCTTCCCGGAGGCGCTCGTCTTCCTGGACCTCAGGGATGACAAGTTGAACACTCGGTCAGGCGCACTCTTTAGTACGAGTCTTCAAGTCGCTTCGCCGCTGCTCGGAAGCCACATCAGCGACTTTCGTATTGAGCCGGAAGCGCGGTTATTCGTCCCCATATCCCCATCGGTCACGTTCGCCACTCGCCTCACCGTCGGGTTCTTGTTCACTGGCGACTACGCACAAACGCTGCAGGATCCTGAGGGATACAGCCCCGCGGAGCTCGCCCGCGATACCCAAAAGCTGTTGTTTCGCGGGTTCTTTTCCGGCGGGCCAAACTCTAACCGCGGATACCCGCTGAGAGGCGTCGGGCCCCACGGGGAAATCCCATTCTTGTTGGGCAATACGGACTGCACGCTGCCGTTCAACGAACGCACCTGCAATCGGCCGCTCGGTGGCCTGTCGCTCTGGGAGACTTCGTTCGAAGTGCGATTCCCGCTGGTCGGCGCGCTCGGGGCAGTCACCTTCGTCGACATGAGCGACGTGAACCGGCGGAGGCAGCTGCGTTTCACGGCTCCGCACCTCTCTCCGGGGATGGGTTTTCGTTACCTGACCCCAGTAGGGCCAGTGCGGCTAGACTTCGGGTACCGCGTGCCTGGCGCCCAGGCCTTCGGCGGAGTCCAAGCAGAGGGCTACGCTAGTCAGTTGTTCGACGCGCCAATAGCCGCCCACCTGAGCCTTGGAGAAGCATTTTGAGCCACAACGAGTACCGCTCATCAGGAGCGCCGCTCGAACCGGTACCCAGCGCCGCCTCCAAACCGCAACCCACTCGGCGCTGGCCCCGCATATTCATCGGTAGCGCCCTGCATGGGCTGGTGTTTGTTCTGGCCCTGGCCTTCGCGCTGGTCGCTCATCTGGACACGCCGCTGCTTCGCTCAAGTGCCGGCACCCTCCTCAACCGCGCACTGTCGGGACTGCTCAACGGCGAGATCGTGGTCGAACGTTTCACGCGCCTCACGGCGACAGGCTTTGGTGTATCGAAGGCGGAGCTCAAGGACGAGCGGGGAGACGTCGTGATCGCTCTCGAAGACTTGAGCGTCGAGCTAGACACCCTCGACGACTTCTGGGCTCTCGCGCTTGGCAATCAGGAGCTCAGCCTGGTGTTCCCGCACACCCGGGTAGAACGAGCGCATGTCCGCCTGTTACCCAACGGCCAAAGCGACGAACCCACCCTTGTTCGAGCTCTAGAGCTCCGTCCTGGACCTCCGAGGAGAGCCGGCAGCTCACACACGCCGGAGAGGCCCGTCCGCGTCTTCTTGGCAGCTGTGGAGATTGGCCAGCTGAGCGGAGAGCTGGGTACCCAAGGTCTATCGAAGCTCGCGCCCCGCCTATCACAGGTCCACGGAAATGTGCTCTTCAGCCCCGAGGGGATCGCGCTCGACGTCCAGAGTTTCGGGCTCAATCTTACTGGCGTGCTCCCTGACGGCGTCAGTGGCACCGGCCATCTCAAGCTTCGTTCACCTGGACCGCTGGAGGTCGGGTTCAACGGTTTCGCCGGGAACGTTGAGGTGCGCGCATCCGCTAAGCTGGAAGGCGGAACGCTCCAAACGGAGTTCGCTGTCCCACGGGCGACCGGTGACGCAGTCCGCGCTTGGCTCCCCTCTTGGCCGTTTCAGGAATCGGTCTCATTCCAAGTGTCGGGCTCGGGGGAGTGGCCCAAGCTTCAGATCGCGGCTACAGCGACACTCGCAGAGACGAAGCTGCGAGCGAACGGCACGCTGCTGCTTGCAGACTCACCGACCTCGAGCCTCGATTTCGAACTTCAGCACGCGGATCTCCGTAGCGTCGCTCCGGCACTTCCCGAGACGGCGATTGATGCCTCAGGTCGCCTGGTCTTGATTTCCTCGCAGGCCGGTGTGGAGCTCACGATCACTGGCC
>JBDKJZ010000587.1:0-3458 GCA_039796375.1 Pseudomonadota bacterium | reverse complement strand
AGTAGGCTGAGCGAACTCGAAAACGTCCTCCGTTTGGGCGGCGATGGGCGGCGCGGCCGGAACGGGGATCTCAAACAGCGCTTCGCCCCGAGCCCCCGAGGACGGCGCGCCAACGGACCTACTCTCGGGGAGCCCCGCTGCGCTCTCACGCTGCGCTAGGGCTTCGTACAGCGCGAGCGCCGCGGCGACCGACGCATTGAGCGAGTCGATGGTGTGCGGGGCTACGAGTCGGACCAACGCCGTACAGTGCCGTCGGATACCGCGACCGAGTCCCTTACCCTCGCTGCCGATCACCAGCACCGTCGGCCCACGCAGGTCGCATTGCCGAAGTGAACGATCGCCGTGGGCGTCCAGGCCGAGCACCTGGTACCCCTTGAGCTGAGCGTCCAGCAGGCACTGCCCCAGCGACGGCACCCGGCATAAATCGGCGTGCTCGACCGCACCCGCTGACGCGCGGAAGGTGGCCGGCGTCAGCGGGGCGGAGCTGTTCTCTCCCCACACCACCCGCGCGCGTCCGAGCCCGACTGCGCTGCGCACCACAGCGCCAAAGTTCTGGGGATCTTGGATACCATCCAAAGCGAGGATCAACTGCTCGGGATCTTCGAGAGCGAGTTTAGGCGAGCGGAGCTTGAGCTGGGGGGCTTCACAGATGGCCCCCTGGTGCATCCCGCGCGACGCCAGTCGATCCAGCGTCGAGCGATCGACGAACTGGACTTCAACCCCCTTGTCTTGGGCGAGCCTGGCCAAACCCTCAAGGCGCGTGGAGTCTTTGAGGAGCCACACCTGCTGCACCGCGGGACCGTGAACCCGTAGGGCTTCGCGGACGGGCTGGGCTCCAAAAATCTGGCGGAGCTTCATGAGTGAGCCGCCGCGATTTCCCGCACGATGGCGTCAGCCGCGGCGCGTGGATCGGACGCGTCTCGAATCGGGCGCCCAACAACGAGCAAGCTCGCGCCCGCCTGAATGGCCGAGGTGGGGGTCCCCACGCGCTTTTGGTCCCCGTGCGCGGCCCCCGCCGGGCGGATCCCCGGCGTGACCAATGTTAACGCGCCTCCGAGCTCGGAGCGGAAAGTCGCGAGCTCAGCCACTGAACAGACCAGACCGTGTACGCCCGCTTGTTGTGCGAGCCGTGCGAACCGGAGGGCCTGGTCCGGAAGGGGACTCGAGAAGCCGAGCTCCGTCGCGTCGTCTGCGGACAAGCTGGTCAGCATAGTTACCGCCAGCAGCTCAAGGTTGGAGCCCTCTCGCCGGAGCCGGGCGACAGCCGGGCGCAGCATTTGAGAGCCCCCGGCGGCATGCACAGTCAGGTAGTCCACCCCGAGCGCTGCGGCGCGGGCCACGGCGCGCTCCACGGTCTCGGGAATGTCGTGGAGTTTGAGATCGAGGAAGACCTTCCGACCCAGTTTTTGAATCGCCCGCACGGCGTCGGGGCCGGCTTCGACGAAGAGCTCAAGCCCGACCTTAAACACACCGACATGTTCAGCGACCGCCTCAGCCCCACGCTGAGCCTCAGCCAACGTGGGGTAGTCGAGTGGGAAACACAGCCGTTCGACGGGCAGCATCTGCGTAGTCATTGAGCAGCTCCAGCCGCGAGCCCGGCAGGTAGCCCTTCGTGCATTAAAAGCACGAGCACATGGGATCGTTCCGATCGCAATCGCACTTGGGTTTGTCGGGGCCTTTGCCGGTTGGGGGACGGCGGCCTGTCCCGCCCTTCATCTTGGCGTCGATTTCTTGCTGGATCTTAGCCCGCGCTTCGACGCTACCGGCTTGTTCTAGCTTGTCTTTGAGGTTCGTGATTTCCTCCAACAAGGCCTTCTGAGCTTCGTCGCGGCGCCGGTTTTCTTCGTCCGCTCGTTTGCGCTCTGATTCAACGCGGTTCTCGGCTTCGATGCGCATAGCGTTTTGGCGTTCCTGCTCACGCGAGTTCTGTACGCTGAAGAAGACGAACAGACCGATCGCCGCGACGAGTAGAGCGGCTACGGACCCAACCGCGATTTTTAGCTTCTTCTTTCCCTGATCTTGTCGGAGCTCCTCAAGGCGCCGCTGGTGCTCCTGCTGCTCCTTCATAGCCGCCAGGCGCGCCTGGTTCTCAGCGTCGGCCTTTGCCTTAGCAAGCTCGGCTTCTTGGATCGCGACAAGTCGTGCGTCCTCTTCTTTTCGGCGGAGCTCGTCGAGGCGAAGGCGCTCCTGCTCGGCCCTCATGCGTGCCTCCTCCTGATCGACCTTTGCACGCTCGGCCGCAAGCCGAGCCGCTTCGGCGGCTTTGACGGCGTTGGTTTTGGCCTGCTCTTCCTGCCGAATGCGGTCCTCCTCCAGACCCATCAAGTCATTGAGAGAGAAGAGAACAGAACTTTCTTTGTTATCTGACATCGGCGCGGAACTCTCCTAAGTACGTCGTCTTTGCGAGTTACCTCGTTGACCAGGCAATTGAGCCAGGCGAATTAACAATCCGCCTGCAATTCAGTCAACGACTTGCACTCGACATTCCCGTGATTCGTGCGGACATGTAGTTTAACACCCAGAAACCAAGGCCCTTGGGCCAGCTACGTCCGATCATCTTCCTTCCAAAAGGGCCTGTTCGCCGTCGCCTTTTCTGCGTCTGGGTTGTCTTGGCCACCAAGCTGAAATAGTCTGGTGTGGGTGGGCGAGGCCCCAGGGAGCGGAAACATGGCAATCGAGGTCAAAGCGCACATCACAGGCACTGTCTGGAAGATACAAGTAAAACCCGGCGATGTCGTGACTGAGGAGCAGCCGCTGATCATCTTGGAGTCCATGAAGATGGAGATGCCTATCGAAGCGCCCGAGGCAGGCACTGTCGACCAGGTACTGGTCGAAGAGGGGCAGTCCGTCGATGAGGACGATGTTGTGCTCACCTTGAGGGTGGACTAGCGCTCCCCGCGGGAGGGGGTCATTCGCGCCAGAAGAGCTTCCAGGGATTGTGCTTCAGATCGCGTAGCAACTCCTGCAAGTCGTCATATAAGCGCTCGTCGCTCATCAGGGCACCAACGGTTCCCTTGCCGGCCTTGACCCGAGCGAGTAGCTCGCGAGCATCGGCGCTCGCAAGTTTTGCGTCGCGAGCTACTGCACTCGCATCCAGGGTAATCTGGCGATAATGCTTCAGTTGTTCGTCGCTGCCGACCGCCGAGCTCACGCGCGACAGGTCTCCGACCAACTTCCGGGAGTCAGTAAGCAGGGGAGGTAGGTCCTTGTTGAGCACGGCGGAGCTGTGTTCGAGATTGGTGATGATGCGCTGGATCTGTGGGTTGTCCACGTAGCGCTTGCGGGCGCTTTCGAGCGTGTCCTTGGCTTGAATGCTGAGCGCCTCGACGTTGTCGACCACTTTGTCGAGTTTCTCGGTGTTGCGGTCGAAGAAGTGGCCGCTGCCCTTGAGCGTGCGGTGTAAGCCGTCGAAGGTCTCTTTAAGCTTGTCCTCGTTTTGGGTGATGCCGAGATAGGTG
>JBDKJZ010000586.1:0-3475 GCA_039796375.1 Pseudomonadota bacterium | reverse complement strand
CGGCGATTTCTTCGCCGGAAAAACCTTCGATCTCGAACAAGATCAGCACGGTCCGATACTCCTCGCGAAGCTGGTCGAGCGTGGCGTAAAGCTGTCGACGCCTGCGAGCCCTTTCGAGCGTGGCCGCTGGAGACTCCTGGGTGCCAACGGGCTGGCTTTGCTCGTAGACCAACTCAAGCCGCTGGCGGGTGAGTGACTTCCGGCGGTGCGCCTGAGCGACGTGCAGGGTGATTCGATAGAGCCAGACGCGCAGTCGGGTCTCCCCCCGGAACTCGTGGAGCTTGCGCTGCACGACCAAGAAGACGTCGTGCGTGATGTCGTCGCGGTCCAGGCCCGGACCACCCAGGCGCGCTGCCCAACGCGACACGTGGCGAACGTGGTCGCGGTAGACCGACGCAAGTGTGAGCTCCCCCTTTGGTTCATCATTCGAATCCGGCGCATGCAACGCGGGCGCGGTCATGCGCCCCCCTCCGTGTTGCCAAAGGGAGATGTTGTGAGAGGGAGCAAAACTTTCACGTAATCCAGGAGAATTGCGATTGTGACTTGGTGGGGGAAGCGGGACTCCGTGCCAGATCGGTTGTGATGTCCTACCGCACCCGCAAAAGAACAGCCTGCCATCATAACTCGAAATGGGCTCCGAGTCCCACGGCCAGCCAGAGGTCTACCCTCGGGAGCTCGGTGGAGGGGGCTGCACCTCCGGGTAGGGCACCTCCGGGTAGGGCGCCCTCGACGATGGTCTCAGTCGCCAGCGCCTGCGGGCGAAGCCAGCCCAACACCCCACCGGAGAGCCAAGTCATCCAGGGTCCAGCGGTGTATCCGAGCGCCAGAGACGATTCTGTAACCGGTTCGACACTGGAAACGTTGAGATTCTCATCCAACTCCATGCCCCGAGCGCTGAGTATACCCGCGCCAGCCGCGACGCTTGCCCGCGCGTGCCAATGACCAATCGGCTGCTGATAGCCTACGCCGGCCGTGAGCGCTTGGCGCCGCCAGCGCAGTCCGGCACCCTGAGGTGCGCGGTCGGAGGCAGCGGGCCGAGCGAGGCTGCGCGTTTGCCAGTCGTTGAGCTGGGCGTTTACGAGTAACAGCCAGCGCGGCGTAGGTTCGAGGCCCACGAATCCTCGCAGCATCGGACTAGGAGAGCGCGCGCCTGACGCCCCAATACCCAACCCAACAAAGAGCTCAGCTCCACGCGCGGGCGGTGACGGTCGGGGCGGGCTCTTCGGCGCTGGCACGGGTTGCGCTCTCGGGGGAGGCTCGGGCGGAGGGGGAGGCTCGGGGGGGGGAGGCTCGGGGGGGGGAGGCTCGGGGGGGGGAGGCTCGGGGGGGGGAGGGACCGGTGCTGGGCTGGGTCTGGGGTCTGGCGTCCGTGGCTCGATCAGCTGAGCCTCCAGCTGCGTCACCCACACGGCGAGCGTCGCGGCCATGCCTTGAGCCAAGTGTTCACACTCATCGGATGCCGGGTAGGCGTGTTGTGCGATCGTTGCGCCGGAAGAGTCGCGAAGGGTTAGCACAACGCTCGCAGCCGTCTGCTCGATGCTCGCCGACGCGTGGAGGCTCTGCTTCATGGCCAACGCTGCCAGCTCCTCAACGCGTTGCGGAGTGGGACACGCGGCGCCGCCGTCCATCGTCAGGGCAGCAACGAGCGGAAGTGGCCAAGCTAAAACGAGCATCAGAAGGCGACGATCCTATTGCGGTAGAGCGACATCGCAAGGTTGCTCCAGGTTACCGTAGGCCAGCTCGTCGGTGTAGACGCGGATGGGCCCCGATTCGGAGATGAGCCACTCAACGCCCACCCAGAGTTCACTGAAAGGTTCACCAGTTACGGTGATCACGCTGTCCGCGAACGCGACAGTTTTGCCGTCTATCTTCAGTCGGATCCAACCCGTCGCCTGACGACTGAGCCCCGAGCTAAACTGCCAGCAGCTCCAGCGTCCGCGGGGCACAACAGCGTCCGCCGAGGCCCAAATCTGAGGGCCGACGATGACGGCAGTGTCTTGACCGCGGACGTCAACCGCGAGCTTCTTATACGCGTCGTGGTGGAGCCCGAACAGCGCGAGAAATTCCGTGATGGGGGGGCCTTCCTCAACCCGGAGGTAGACACGCAGATGCACCTCGCCACTGTCGCGGGGGGCAATGGGGAGCCGCACTCGAGCCCCACTGTAAGGGCTCACCTCTGAGACCAGCGCAGCGCTGCCGCGGACCATCGTTTCGGTCGAGTAGCCAATCGTAGCCGCTCCGAGGACTTCGAAGTGCCCGGCGACCACGCCATCAAAGCTGTCGCACAAAAGCGCCGTACTGGGACAGTGAGCCGACATCGGTGCTGCAGCGTCCACCCGCGGTTTCTCGGTACCGGCCTCCACGACGGCTGCAATGGCCCCAGCAGCGCCGCCGTCGGGGGCGGGCGAGAGGGCCGCGTCGGCAATGGCGGCAGCGTCGTGAGCGGGATTGGAAGCGACAGGGTCTGGGCTAGGCGTGACCTCGGCGAGGTGGAACCGACCGATCAAGTGGGTCTGCGCGTCGCAGGCGCTCACGGCAGCGAGTAACGCTGCAACAGACGCGGAATAGCAGGAAGGCTTGCGCATCATTAGAGTCTCACGGGTTATGCCACGATTGGCGCCTAGTACGGCTGCTTTTTCCTCCGTATTGGGAGCGTTCGTCGCCTATCGGGGTGGGGTTCGGACGGTGGGGCTCGACGACGCTGTCGGAATCGAGCCCCACCGTCGGCGGGTCTCGGGCGACATCCGGGTTCGGACTGGCGCAGTGGGTGGTGTTGGGCGGCGCTATCCGGACCGTGCGTGCTGGATAGTTGAAGCATAACTGCTCAAATTACCGCCTCGAGGGCCGCGCTCGCCTCATCTTTTGTCGTCGGCGCGTCTGCGACACCGGACGGTCTTGTGAATTTACACGAAAAGCGGTCCGCTTTCAGCGTTGAAGGAACTCAAGCAGCATGACTCGGATTCGAACAACTAGGTGGCTCCCCTTAGCATTGGTTCTGCAGGCAGTCGCCTGCTCCGGCGACACGACTGAGGTCGGCAACCCCGCTGGTCCAGGGGGCGCCAATAGCGCGGCCCCCCCCACTGAGCTCGTCCCACCAGGTCAGCCGCCACCCGCGCCGCCCGCGGTGCCAACCCTCGAATCCACGGCTGGTCCGACCGCGGGTCGCCGACTGACCAAAGACGAGTACGTAAATTCTGTCGCAGACCTCTTCGGCGCCGCAGCCACATCGCCCGCAGACCGCCTGGCGGGCGAGAGTTCTCAAGCGCTGCATTTTAGAAACGACCTCGCGCAGCTCGGCATCGACGACAGCCGCGTCTCCAACTACGAGCTCGCCGCCGGTGAGATCGTTGGACTGGTGCCGGCCGACGCCCTGATGAAGTACGGCTCCTGCGCCGACCTTCAGCCGGCCTGCAAGGACGCCTTCGTCGCCGAGCTCGGGCGCCATGTCTACCGGCGCCCGCTTGCCGCTCCGGAG
>JBDKJZ010000585.1:0-3484 GCA_039796375.1 Pseudomonadota bacterium | reverse complement strand
ACAAAGCTACGAAACCACCGCGCAGCGAAGCGGGTCGCCGGCGGTGGCCTTGTTGGCTGAGTCGTCGCGCGAGCAGACGGGCTGGCTCGCGCGCTCTTGACTCACTTGCCGGCGTCGGTGGCGGGTTCGGCGCCCGCGTCAGGCTCTGCAGCTGCCGCGTCTGGCTTCGGCTCGTCCGCGGGTTCGCCGCCAGCGTCGGCGTTCCCGCCGGCGTCGGGGACTACGCCTGCATCTTTGTCGCTAGGCTTCGGCTCGTCTTTGAGCTCAGCGTCGGGTCCAACGGACGTGAACCTGACGGTGCGGCGCTGGATCGCGACGAACTCACCACCGTCAAACGCCTTATCAACAGTGAACTTGAGCACGCGGTCGAGGGTCAGCGTGGCGGTGCACTCTTTTTCGTCGTCGTCCTCGGGATCGATTTGGTTGTGGTCCTCGCCCTTGATAGTGAATGTCCCGTCGTCGCCGGCAACCCCGCTCGCGATGAACGTACAGTCGCTGTCGAGGTCCCATTTCATCGTTCCGGGTCCGCCCGCGGGTGCCCAGCTGAACATGATGGGGTCGCCGCGCCGGATGATCTTGGCCGACTCAAGAGTCAGATCGAAGGCCTCCGGCAGGGTGGCTTTCGATGCGGGCGCGCCGTCGTCTGCTTCACCTCGATCGAGGGCGATGTTGACCTTCGTGCCGCCTTCGTCCGCTTTGAAATCGGCGGCGAACTCTTCGCTTCCCACTTCTTCTAGGGTCTTCTCTTCTGTTCCGACGGTGGCGACGAGCGAATCCTCACCCTTCACATCGACGAAGGTGTTGCTGTCCTTGCCGCCGACCTTGAGCCGTGCGTGCACGCGCGTGCCGCTGCCGTCAGAGATCGCAGAAAACTCTGGGTACATACCGCTCGTGCGGATGTCCTCTGAGTCTACGTCCTCAGAGCACGCTGAAGCGGCGAGGGAGAGCGCGATGGCGCCCAGGATAAGTCCAGCACTAGAAGAGAAAGAGGTTCGCATGCGCGGGGCTTAGCAAGGCCCGGGCCAGAATGGAACTTCGTCGCATGGTGGGGCGCTGCGCTGCACTAAGTTACCAAGAATGCAACGATCTGAACGGGTCGCGCCTGCGTCCGCTGGCGCGGGACTCGTCCGGGGCTAGGGCACAGATGTCGTGGTTTTCGGTGCAACGCCGTCGGAGCAGCGTAACAGGTGACGGTCGGCGCGGCGGGACCCGGGCTGCGCCAGGCTCGCTTCCGAGGGTGACCGCAGCTCGCTTGTCACGAGGCTAGTTGAAAGCGCTGGGCAGCGCGAGGGTTCCGACGCCAGAGCAGAGTGCCTCTTGCTAACGGGGCCGAGACCCCTATGGTCAGCAGTGGTGTTCAATAGAGGCTTCTTAACAATCGCGCGGTTTCGGGGCGTGCC
Source organism: Pseudomonadota bacterium (assembly GCA_039796375.1). Lineage (GTDB taxonomy): Bacteria > Myxococcota_A > Polyangia > Polyangiales > Polyangiaceae > SZUA-265. The sequence goes on along the minus strand of JBDKJZ010000585.1, from coordinate 2,084 downwards.
CGTCCGCCTTCATTGGTCCACGGCGTTCGGCGCCCTGCTTTTCGGCGGAATGCGCTTTGCGCCGGCGTTCTGGGTCTCGTTTGTGGTGCTCGTCCTCGTGCACGAGATCGGCCACGCCGTGTTCGTGCAGCGCTTGGGGCATCGAGCGCTCTCGGTGGACGTGACGGGGTTTGGCGGGCTCTGCCACTGGGATCCGCGGGGCGCCACGGCGCTCCACGCTTATGTGATCGCTTGGGGTGGCGTCGTGGCTCAGACCGGCTTGTTAGTGGTCGCGCTTGGCTACACCTGGATCGCTGGCCCGCCGAACAGCGAGGCGGAGGCTCAGATAGTCTCGGCCTTCACCCGAACCAATCTTTGGCTCATCGCCGTGAATCTTCTTCCGATTGCGCCGCTGGATGGCGCCTCCGCCTGGAAACTATTTGGCGAGCTGCGGCGCCAGCGCCTCACCCTGTGGCGTCTGCTGCAAACTTGGGCAGCGCGGCGAAAAGCAGCCCGGCAACCCAACGGCCCGGGCCCGAAGGCCCGCCCCGCGCCCCCACCCCCATCATCGGCCCCTGGGAACAAGGAATCCGCGGCCTCTGGGGAAGCGCAGAGGGAACTGGCCCGGCTGTTCGAGAAGGTGGCCGAGGAGGCTCGCCGAGCCCGCGAAAAAAAGTGAAACGGTCGAGCAATTAGTTTTCACCAATCGCTGACCTGAGGGGTTACTCCCGGATGGGTCGCTTTCCTCCGGGCTGGCGGTTCGCTGCGCGAGCATCGCGGAAGGGCTGCGACCGCTTCGCAACGGTACATTGAATCATAGGTGTTTCAGGCGAGCAGCACCGTTTGCGACCCCCTTGGGGTGTGAGAACGTGCCCACACTGAGCCGCCATCTTCCTCGCGTGGATCGCGGTACGTCTGCTCTTCACGCACGAGGCGACAAAGGAACTTTGATGCGACGCACCACCTGCGTGGTCCCGGAGAAATTTGCTGTGCAGCTGCGAGCGAATGAGAAAAACCTTCGCCAAGTTCGAGCGTGCCTCGGATTCATCACCCAAATTTTCGTTCGCAGACACTCTACTCTTAGAAACTCCGACGGGGAACGTTGGCGCTTCAGCTTCCAGCGCCCGCGCGGCAGGGGGCTGAACGCCTAGGTGCTGATGAGAAAAGCATCAACCACCGAGGGGTGTCGTTTTGGCCATCTCCCCTCAGGGAGTGGTTGCTGACATCGTGACATCATGCAGTGCAGCTATGGAGGAATCATGACGGTTGAGACTTCGGAAGATTCGATTGGAATGGCGTTCGCTTTGGGGGATTTGGCCGCAGGGCGCTCGCTGCACGCTGCTCTTGAAGCAGGGGAGTACATTTTTCATCGGGTGTTCGGTGGCGATCGAAGCCAGCTGTACGAGCGAGGAAAGAAGTGCCAGTCGCTTCGTCGGCTGGCCGCTCACCCGAGCCTCACGATGAGCGTTTCGTCATTGTGGCGCGCGGTGGCCGTCTATGAGCTGTCTCTCCGCTTTCCGGAGTTAGTGCACTATGAGCACGTCGGCGTAGGGCACATCAGTGTCGTGCTGGGGCTGCCTGCGCCGCACATCTTCCAGTTGTTAAGAACAGCTGAGACGGAGCGTTGGACGAAGCGCAAGCTTCAGAAAGTCGCGACCGAGACGCGCCAGCAACAGCGAGGTGCGTCGGACCTACCGACTTGTAGCGTCGTCGAGTGCTTGCGGGGCGTTGAGCTCTTGAGCCGCGATGCCGATCGAACCCATGGGTTTGAAGAGCTCTCAACGGAGGAGGCCGGGTATGCGCTCGAGTCGATCGATCGTATCCGCTCGGGCCTGGCTAGGCTGGCTGGCCTTCTAGAGGACCGCCGTGCGGACCGCTTTGGCGCTTTCGCGTTGGCCCCGCGGGAGGGGTCGTTTGGCCTAGCTCCGGCTGAGCAATGCGCGATGTGAGGTCGCCCAAGTAGTCGGGTTTCACGCGCCAAGCGTGAGCACCGCGCCGGTCAGATCGGCGGCGCATGCGTTCAGCAGCTGCGCGGCGAGCGCCGACGTTGAGGCCGGCGTGGGTAACGAACCCAGCGGCACGGCGGCGGCCCACCCAGCGAGTAT
>JBDKJZ010000584.1:0-3490 GCA_039796375.1 Pseudomonadota bacterium | reverse complement strand
ATTCAGGTACAACAATTCAGCGTCCGCGCGTGCGCCGACGGAGAAGACCGGTGTCACGTAGTAGTCGAAGCCGCCACCCAAGCGGGCGTCGAAGCCGTTGGCTGTCAGCGCGGCAGTCTTGCTGCCCAGCGCGAAGATGTCCGCTGCGTTCTTGAAGCTGCCGGCTTGCGAGTAACCGGCGCCAGCAAATACGAAGGGCTCGAATGAGCCCATTGGGATTCGCAGCGCCCCTTCGGCTCCGAGTGACCACAGTTCAAAGTTGTTCAACAAGCCGTAGCGAAACCGTACGCCTGCCGTGAGATACAAAAGGCGCAAAGCCAAGCCCGCGCCGAACGCGGGGCCCAGCGCCTGTTCTTCGATGAGCGTGCCGTCAGCGAAGTTGTCGTTGCTGAACGCACCCAGGTGAACCCACTGGAACGCGCCATCCGCATGCAGCATCACGAATTGCAGGCCGCGCCCCGAGTCCTCGTGTTCTGCCCGATTGAGTTGGTATTCGGTTTGCGAGGGGGCGGTCTGTTGGGGGGGAGGGGGCGGCTGGAGGCCGGCGCCGAGTTCCAGAACAGGCGGCGGCTGGAGTTGGGTTTGCGCCGACGCGGTCTGGGCATGGCAGCACAAAGCCGCCCAAACCCCACCCACAAAAACAAACGGACTGAGCGGCGGAGTAATGCGCAGGGGGAGCAGGGTCATAGGCTTGGTCGGGCAGAGTGAAATGTGGGTGTTGGTTTAGGGGCGACGGACTCGTACGCGGGACATCAGCTCGTCTTCGCCGATCTCTTCGCACAAGGCTTGCAGCTCTTTCTGGTGAGCGCCCTGGTAGCGAAGCGCCTGCAAGTCTTCCTTGAGCGGCACATCTGTGCGCAGCGTGGCGAGCGTGCGGTATAGCAGCGCGTCGTCGTAGCGTTCGGCGAGATTGTCCGCGAGCGTGTTGCCGCCGCGCACTGAGATCGCCCACTGCTGACCGCGCTTGGGGATAGCTTCGAGCTTTTTGTAGTGGGCCAAGACGGCGCTGGCGCCTTTGGCTCCCCAACGCGGGATCCCCGGGATGCCGTCGGCGCTGTCACCGACGAGGGCCAAGTAGTCCGGAATAGACTCGGGCTCGACGCCGAACTTCTCGATCACGCCGGCGCGATTCAGGCGCTTGTCGCGGATCCGATCCCAACAGCTGATCTTGTCACTAGTGATGCACTGGGTGAGATCTTTGTCGGGTGAGGCGACCACGACCTGGTCCACTTCTGGCAAAGCGGCGTAGCGCGCGGCGCCGGTCGCTAGCGCGTCGTCCGCCTCGAACTCGACCATCGGCCAAGTCACAATGCCGAGCGCCGCCGTGGCGCGCTCAGCTAGAGGGAACTGAGACCAGAGCGCTGGATCGATGCCGGCCCCGGTCTTGTAACCGGCGAAGAGCTGGTTTCTGAAGGACTCGATCACTTGGTCGAAGGCGCAGGCGACGTGAGTCACGTCGGCGCGGTGCACCAGCGCATTGAAGCTTCGGAGCAGCGCGCGCACGGCGCCCACTTCTCGGCCATCGGGGGCGGCAGCGGGCGGCGCGCCGTAAAAGGCCCGAAAAAGCTCGAAAGTTCCGTCAACCAGGTGGACCTGCACGCGGCTAGTCTTTCAGGCTCTGTGGGCAGTTGGCAAGTTGCCCGCCCCTGGGCCAGGGACGCGAGCGCTCCGCCACTTGTCGCGCGGCGCAGGTTGGCGCTAAGAAACCCCTCGCTATGTCACGTTTTTTCGCGAGCGCGCTGGTCTTGGGTTTTGGCTGCGGGTTGTCCGGGTGCACGCTGATCACGGACGTAGACCGAAGCAAGATAGCCGCGCCGGACAGCCCGGCCCCTTCCGCGACCGGAGATGCGGGCCTGGATGGGGGAGCGCCGATGGCTGGCGACGCCGGTTCTAAGGACGCCGGGAAGACGGCGGGAGACGCTGGCGGCGATGACGGGGGAGCTGGGGACTCCGGGACTACGCCAGCTTCGAGCGGGGATGCCGGAAGCGATGCTGCGGTTCCGGCGAAGCCGGCAGACGCGGGTTGAACCACTATTCTTCGCGCCGGTAGCGCACAGCGCGCCGCGCCGCGCCGGTGATTGGCCAGCGATAAGTGATGTCGAGATCTGGCAGCCAGCCCTCACGGGCGGGGGGCGCCTCTTTGGCGAGCAGCACCCAGACTTGTCGCGTGGCGATGCGCGCCCCTTCGGCGAGCCACTGTTCCGGGCCAAGTGTCGCGCGCGAGATCGCGATCTCAAACTGCCCAGCGCTCAGCTCTTCGGAGCGCGCGCGGCGAACTTGGAGCCCAGGCAGCTGCAGCGTGCCCAGGGCCGTGCGTAAGAACGCGACCCGCTTCGTCAACGGCTCCACCAGCGTCACGGGCAACGCTGGCGTGAAGACTTTAAGTGGAAGACCTGGTGCGCCGGCTCCCGTCCCGACGTCCACGCATGAGCCCAGCGCCTGGCCAGTCTCAGCGCCGAGCGCCTGGTGCAAGAACCAGGCGTCAGCGATAAACAAGTCGACTAGCTCGGCCGGGTTACGCGCGGCGGTCAGATCCATACGGGCGTTCCACTCCGTGATCAGCCGCAGGTACCGTTCCAGCGTCTCTAGGCAGTCCGCTTCTGGAGTTCGTGGCTCGGGGAAGTCGCTCGGTCGTAGCTCGTCGACTACGCGCCGGATCCGCGGCAAGAAATCGTCGGAAGTCATCGTGGTGATAGCGGTCATACGCTAGAACCCGCAGATGGTCCGCGCTTTTTCTGAGCAGGCTTTGATGACACTCGCGCGCACTCTGAGCGGGCGCTTGGGGGAGGTTTCGGAGCGTGCGGCGCTCCCCGGGGGCGCGTCCCTCCGGCGCTTCTATCGCCTTCGGTTTCAGGGGGGAGCGAGTGCCGTGGCGATGTATTTTCCCGACGCTCAAACGACGGGTGCCGCGCGCTTGCGGAAGGAGCCAAGTCGCTGGCCCTTCCTGGAGCTGCGGGATTTCTTTGCGAGCGTCGGGCTGCGGGTCCCTGATGTGCTGGCCGAGGACGTCCAGAGCGGGTGGCTCCTGGTGGAAGACTTCGGCGACGTGACGCTCGCGGACGCGATCGCTCAAGAGCCCGGGCGCAAGACGGCCTTGTACCAGGCTGCAGTCACTCAGCTCGCTCAGCTGCACGCCGCCCGGAGCCAATTGCCTGAGTGGAGCTGCGCGCTTCAGCGCTCGCTGGACGCGGAGTTTCTCTACTCGGAGCTTCAGCACTTCTATGAATATGGACTGCTCGCGCGCGGTCTGACGCCCAGCAATCATAACACTGAGCGCTTTAATTGCCTGAGCCAGGCGCTGTGCGCTGAGATCGCAGCATCGCCGTATGGGCTCACGCACCGTGACTATCAGAGCCGAAATTTGATGGTGCTATCACCCGCACCCGGAGCGGAGCTGGCCATTATCGACTTTCAGGACGCGACGCTCGGCCCTCGCGCCTATGACTTGGTGGCGCTCCTCCGTGACAGCTATCAGTCTTTCGACGAAGAG
>JBDKJZ010000583.1:0-3495 GCA_039796375.1 Pseudomonadota bacterium | reverse complement strand
ACCGGGTGCGCCGGGGGCGTCCCTCAGTTGGTCAGTCACGACGACGCCCGCTCAGTGAACCAGCCACTTAGGCGTCAGCTTCGGCGGCTTCTTCGGCGAGAGTCCGGGCAACTTTCCGCCCGATCAGGCGGCGCTTGACGGCGTTGAACTTGTCGATCATTAGGACGCCGTCGAGATGGTCGTTCTCGTGCTGGAGCGCCACCGCAAGCAGGCCGTCCGCTTCGAGCTCAAAGCTCTCGCCTTGTTCGTTAAGCGCTCGGACCTTCACGCGCTGAGCGCGCTTGATGTCCTCGCTGACACCTGGGAAAGACAGGCACCCCTCAGTCCAATTTTGGAAACCGTCGCGCTCAATGAACTCGGGATTGATGAACACCTTGAGCTCGCTGGGCTCCTCGTCGTCGGCGATGTCGATCACAAAAATGCGTTTGAGAACGCCAATTTGGTTGGCTGCAAGCCCCACCCCCGGGGCGTCGTACATGGTCTCCGCCATGTCCTCAACCAGCGCTCGAATCTCGTCGTCAACAACCTCGACGGGGAGCGCTTTCTCACGGAGAAGCGGGTCCGGGTACTTCAAGATCTCACGCACTGCCATGGTAGCGGCAGTCTATAACACCACGATCCATCCCTAGCAACGGAGGTCAGTCGGCGCCGCCGCCGGAGCTCGCCTTCTTCTTCGGGTAGACGATTGGGCCGAACACGTAGGCGTCAGTCCCGCAAAGCTCCCAAGTCGCTGGCGAAATCCGAGGCGCGTCGTCCGGGCCGTCGGGGCCAGCCCAGTCGACGGCCGCCGGGCGCCCGCGGGGGCCGAGCAGCAGCGGAGCGACGAAGACGTGTAGCTCGCTAGGCAGACGGGCCGCAAAGAGCGAACCCGCCAGCTCAGCACCGCCCTCGCAAAGCACACTGACCACTTCTCGCGCGGCCAACGCTTTCAATGCGGCGGTCATGTCGACGCGCCCCTCGGCGGTGCTGGCTAGGCGAATCACGCTGACGCCCCTATCCTCCAGGCTCTTTTGCGTCGCCTCCGAGGCTTCGTGGCTGGTGAGGATGCAGGTAGGAATCTCCGAAGCCGTCGTGATCAGGTGGCTGTGGAGCGGCGTCCGAAGCTTGCTGTCCACGATGCAGCGAATGGGATTTCGACCCTCGACGTCGCGTACGCTGAGCAGCGGGTCGTCGGTGAGCACCGTGTTGACGCCGACCATCACGGCGTCGTGAGCGGCGCGTAGTGCGTGCACCCTGGAGCGCGCGTCTTCGCCGGTGATCCACTTGGACTTCCCCGAGCGCGACACGGTGCGCCCATCGAGCGATATACCGAGCTTCAGGGACAAGTACGACATGCCTTCAGTCACGTACTTCTTCCACGGCTTGATCAGACTCTCAGCGGCTTCACCTTCGACGCCGATTTCCACCTCCACTCCGGCTGCGGTCAACCGCTCCACCCCAGACCCCTGCACGGATGGATTCGGATCGCGACAACCGATCACAACACGTGAGATCCCTGCGGCGAGCACCGCGTCGACGCACGGCGGCGTTCGTCCCTGGTGATTGCAGGGCTCAAGCGTGACATACAGCGTCGCGCCCTTGGCGTTCGCGCCAGCGGCCGCTATGGCGAGGACTTCAGCGTGGGGGCCACCGGCCTCAGCATGGAAACCTTCGCCGACCACCAGTCGACCACGGGCTACGACCGCACCCACGTGCGGGTTCGGTGCCGGATCGCCTGAGCGCCCAAGTTCGAGAGCTCTCTGCATGAGGTCGGAGTCAAACTCCGTCATAAATCAACCTTCTACTCGCTTGTGCGCGCGCGAACAAGCGAACTCATTTCTGTAATGAATTCGTCTACATCCCGGAATGACTTATAGACGCTGGCGAATCGGACGTAGGCGACGTCGTCGAGGCCGCGTAAGAGCTGCATAACCCGCTCTCCGAGCTCCCGCGAGGAAATCTCCCTCAGTGCCTCTTCGCTGACGGTCTGCTCCAGCCGTTGCACCTGAAGCTCCAGCTCGTCATCTGAGATCGGCCGCTTCTTGCAGGCGATTCGGAGACTTCTGGCGAGCTTTTCGCGATCAAACGCCTCGCGGCGACCGTCCCGCTTGAGCACTGTGGGCAGGCTGTATTCCACGCGCTCGTAGGTGGTGAAGCGATGTTTGCAGCCATCGCAGTCGCGCCGTCGCCAAATGACCTGTCCGTTGGACGCCACGCGCGAGTCGATGACTCGGCTGTCCGTGGCCTTACAGTGGGGGCACTGCACGCTTGCACCTCGTGTACTCGGAGTCTGGTAGCGCGCTCGTCTGGGTGTTGTTGTTCATGGGGGTCTTCAGCCCTCGAAAGCGGAAATGACAAGCACGCAGTTGGTGCCGCCAAATCCAAACGAATTGCTCATCGCGTGCCGGGTTGGGCGTTCACGGGCTTGGTGAGCGACGAAGTCGAGCGGACATGCGGGGTCTTGATTGTCCAAGTTGATCGTCGGCGGGATGTGCCCGTGCTGAACCGCATGGGCACAGACCGCCGCTTCCACGGCGCCCGAAGCGCCCAACAGATGTCCCATCATACTCTTCGTGGAGCTCACCCACACCTGTTTCGTTAAGGCGTGATCGCCGAAGACGCTGGCGATTGCGTTGGACTCCTCGAGATCCCCGGCCGGGGTGGAGGTGCCGTGCGCATTGATATAGCCGATGTCTTCGGGATTGAGCTCCGCGGAGCGCAGCGCAGCTCGCATTGCGTTGGCGGCAAAGCGATGATCGGGTGCGGGTTTGGTGATATGGTAGGCGTCGCTAGTGGCGCCCCAGCCGCTGATTTCGCAGAGAATGTTGGCGCCGCGCTTCTTTGCGCGTGAGAGGGACTCCAACACGAGCGTTCCCGCACCTTCTCCCATAACAAACCCGTCGCGATCTCGGTCGAAAGGGCGGCTAGCCTGGGTGGGGGAGTCGTTCCGTCGACTGAGGGCGAACATTGCGCTGAAACCGCCGATTCCGACGGGGGTGATAGTCGCCTCGGCACCGCCGGCGACCATCACGTCCGTCCGTCCGCTCCGTATGGCTTCGTAGGCTTCGCCAAGGGCGTGCGCGCTCGACGCGCAGGCGCTGGTATGACAGTAACTCGGACCGCGTAGACCGTGCTGGATGCTGACCTGGCCTGCTGCCAGGTTTCCAATGATCGACGGAATGATATAGGGGCTGACTTTCTTGGGCCCCTTCGTCGCGAGCGTCAGCGTGACCTCCTCTAGTTTTTCGAGGCCTCCGAGACCGACGCCTATGAAGCACCCTGCGCGTTCGCTCTCCTCGTCAGTCAGCTCGAGTTCCGCAGCGTCGGCCGCAAGTCGGCTCGAGGCTAAGGAGAGCGCGATGAAGCGTCCTAGCTCTTTGACCTTCTTCTTTGGGATGAACTGCGTAGGATCGAAACTCGATACCTCAGCGGCGAAGCGGGTCGCGAAGTCGCTGGTAGCATCAAACAGAGTAATCGGTCCGACACCACTGCGGCCCGCCAACAGCGAATCTAGCG
>JBDKJZ010000582.1:0-3507 GCA_039796375.1 Pseudomonadota bacterium | reverse complement strand
TTTGGACTTGAGTGTTGCTGGCAGTGGTCATGATCCTTGGTTCTCTCTTGGTGGGTTGCTAAACGGTTTCGGCGGCAACTGAGCCCACGGTCGGCAGCGACGCTGGCGAGTTGCTCAAAAAAGAACGGGGCGTCCCGCAACTCGCCTGAGCGCGAGACGGGCGGTTTGGGGGGTTCATGGGTAAGAACCGCTTGCGCAAGCGGCATCTTGCCCCTCCGAGGGGTCGCAGGTGCTTGTCCAAGCGCCGCGAGGGGGGCGTTAGGGTGTGGGGAGCGCTTGTTCAAGCGCGGTGGACCCATCAGACCCCCCCTGTTTCTCCTAGTTGTGCCGAGCGCGGGCAGAACAATGGGCTTTCGCGCACTCGCCCAAGCGTCAACGACCCCTCCCACCGGGGCGTGGCCGCTTGTTCAAGCGCTCGGGACCCCATCAGAGGGGGTCAAAGTGCTTGCGCAAGCGTGTTAGGGGGTCGGAGGGGGTGGAGTACTTGATGGCGCTGTGCCGGCGGGAAGGGCAGCAGCGGGGTCGAAGTCGTGACCTCCAACGTACTTGCCACGATGCGCCGTACGCGAGCGCCCTTCGCGCTCAGTTGATCCTGGACCCGGCGCGGGCCTGGTCGCATATACTCGTGGAAGCGGCAATTCCCGACACCTAGTGATCTCCACGATGTCTGCCCTCGCCCCCACACCCCCCGATTGCCTGGTTGACTCGAGCGGGCGTCCCTACTTTTTGTGGGATGAGGACGTGACGATTGACCAGTTTCGCGCGCGCCTTCGCGATCCGGATCCCGCCGTGCGCGCCTATTTTCTGGGCAAGCTGATGCGACAGGCGAAGCCGGACGATGTCTTCACGTTCGTCACGCTCAGTGAGTTGGAGGAACAGCTCGCCGCGGTGGAGCCGTACCTGGGTCGCTCACGGCCGTTCTGGCTTTGGGTGATCGAGAGCTGGAGGACCAAGGGTGCCTCTCGGTAGGTTGTCGGCTTTGCAGGAGCGTTTGTTGGTGCTTCTCGCAGCGATCGACCCGCCCTGGACACAGCGTGGGCGACGGCGCTAGTACGGTCGCGTTGGATCTCGTCGCAGATCCGGTGCCGTTGGCGGAAAGTCCCCAGCTGATGACGGTAGGTAGCGTTACCTTCCTGGTGGACACTCCGCACCAGCAGCCATCAAGGCTGGCCAGCCGCGCCTCGCGGTGAACTGGCGCAGCCGCGTGCCCATGCGAGAGAGGCTGACTGCGACCGGGGTAGACTTAGGGGTTGGCATTGCCCGCTCCAGGTAACGCTCGCATGGCAACCGCGGAATGCCACCAAAGTGGTATTGCCCCCGGCCCGCCGCAGGTCAGCAGTGACGAAACGTCTTCGCTGCAGTTCGGAGTGCGGAGTGTACTACTCGCGGTCTCGGAAGTGGGTGTGCGTTCTGCTGGTACACAGATCCATCCAGCGCGGACCAGGAGCGGCAACCGATCTCCTTTGAGGGTCACTGAGGTCCGCCAGAAAACTGTACGCAGCGGAGCGGAATATCCTAGAAAGCGCGACTAGGGCGCGGATAACGCGGGGAGGCTCGCGCTCCCTCCGGAGCCAGCGCGCTCCCCCGAGACATGTCGACCAACACCTCCCAGCTCGCCGCCTACATTTGGTCCCTCGCTGATCTCCTGCGCGGTGACTTCAAGCAGTCCCAGTACGGGCGCGTCATTCTGCCCTTCACGATCTTGCGCCGCTTGGAGTGTGTGCTCGAGAGCACGAAGAACAAAGTGCTGAAAGAGGCGGAGAAGCAAGCGGGTAAGCCCGAGCAAGCGCTCGAGAAGTTCCTGCTCAAGGCAGCCGGGCAGTCCATCTACAACACCTCACCCATGGATCTGTCGAAGCTCGGGTCGAGCGACATCGAGAGCAACCTACGCACTTACGTGCAGAGCTTCAGCCGAGACGCACGGGAAATCTTCGAGCACTTCAAGTTCGACGAGTTCCACCTGCTGAGCAAGATGCGGGATTTCGATCCCGCTGACATTGGCAAGAACGGCGCGCGTATCGGTATCATCCTGAACGGCTCGCCGCTCTTCACCGGCGGCGCCGGCAGCGGCGAAAGCGAGATCCGCCGCCACATTTTGGAGAACGATCTGCTTGAGGCGATCGTCGCCCTGCCGACGGACATGTTCTACAACACCGGCATCTCAACCTACGTGTGGGTGCTGTCGAACAAGAAGCGAGCGGAGCAGAGGGGCAAGGTGCAGCTGATCAACGCCGTGCACCTGTACCAAAAAATGCGCAAATCGTTGGGATCGAAGCGCCAAGAGATCGGTGAGGCCGATATCGCACTCATTACCAAGACCTTCGGCGACTTCGAGCCGGTGGACACCTATGAGCTCGATAAATCCCCCGACGCGAAGGGCACGCGCGGCCGTGTTTCCGCCAAGAAGGCTGAGACCAAGACCTTCGGCAGCAAGATCTTCCGCAGTCACGAGTTCGGCTACCGCCGCATCACCATCGAGCGCCCACTACGCCTGAGCGTGCAGTTCACGCCCGAGCGCCTGGCTATGCTGCGCTTCGCGAGCGGCGCGCTGGGTCCGGCAATGCAGCGCGTCTACGAGCAGTTTGGCGGCGACTGGACGGCGAAGACCTACGGCGATCTGTCTGCCGTGGAACCCGAGGCGCGCGCGCTGCTCAAGGCCGACTTTTCCGATTTGAAAGAGAAACAAATCAAGGACGTGCTGAATCCCAAGACGTGGACGACGCAGAAGGTGCTGTTCGACAAGGCTGCGGCCGTAGGCAAGGTCATCGGGGCCAAGCAGCACGACGACTACAACGTCTTTGAAGAGGTGCTGGAGACCGCGCTGAAGCAAGCGAAGCTGAGCCTCGACGCGAAAGAGCGCAAGCAGCTTGAAGCCGCCGTCAGCTGGACCAACGCTGAAGCAGAGCCGGTGATCAAGAAGGTCGTCAAAGGCAAAGCCGATCCGATGTACGGCACCTTTGAGTACAAGGGCCAAGTCGTCACGTTCGAGGCGGACTCCGCCCTACGCGACAACGAGGACGTGCCTCTCACCGCCGAGACTGCACGCGGCGCCAAGGTCAACCAGGAGAACGAGGCCTACTTCAAGCGAGAGGTGGCCCCTCATGTTAAAGACGCTTGGATTGACGCCAGCAAGAAGGATGAGCGCGATCAAGGCGTGGGCGTTGTTGGTTACGAGATCCCGTTCAATCGGCACTTCTACCAGTACGAGCCGCCGCGCAGCTTGGAGGAGATTGATGCTGATTTGGATGTGTTGAGCGGGGAGATTATGGAGATGCTGCGCGAGGTGCGCTCGTGAGCCAAGAAGAAGGACTCATCCTGCGTCCGGAGGAAGACGCATTGTTCGGAAGGGTCGCAGTAATCCTTGATGGCGCTCGTCAGAGTGAAGTTGCCCCGGTTTGGTGGACACCCCGAAAGGGAATACAGTCCGAGGAATTCCACCAATGCAACAACGAAAATCACGACCAGATTCATTCAAGAGAGACGCGGTGCGCCGAGTACTTGCCCGCG
>JBDKJZ010000581.1:0-3508 GCA_039796375.1 Pseudomonadota bacterium | reverse complement strand
GGCGGTGCGCTTGAGCGGGCGCTTAGACGCACCGTCTACCCTATCGATTCAGGGTAAGTCGGGAAAAAAAAAGCACCCTTGACGTCGCTTGGGGAAGGGAACTTTCCGGGCGGCGTATCGTCTCACAGCCGATGCGGCATTGGGTGGGGATGGTTCGGGGGTTGTTCTTGCTGGCGATGTTCGCGGGGGCGACGACCATCTCAGCGGCTAGTTTGGTCTACTTCGATCCGCAAGAGGTAGCGCCATTCGTGATCGAGCGGCTAGGGGACGTCCGCTTCGAGCAGCTGTGGCTCTGGTCGTTGAAGGTGCATGTCGCGTGTGCGTTGGTCGCGTTCCCCGTGTGTCTGCTGCTGACGATGCGCTGGCTGCAGCGGCGGCTCGTCTGGCATCGTTGGCTTGGTCGCGTGACAGGGGTGTTGGTGCTGTTTGGGTTGGTGCCTTCGGGGATGGTGCTGGCATTCGACGCCACAGGCGGACTTGGGGTCAGCGCGGGGTTCTGGTTGTCGGGCGCTATTGTCGCGGCAGCCATGGTCTACGGGGTTCGGGCTGCTCGGCGTCGCGATCTGAAATCACATTCGCATGCGATGCGCCACGTAGTCGCTCAGTTAAGCGTCGCGGTCACGTCTCGCGCAATGTTGATCGGCTTTGACACACTCGGTGTGGATCCCGAGTTGGCCTACTTGGTCGCGCTGTGGCTGCCAGTCCTGCTGAGCGCCGGGGTCGCCGAGGCCATGTCTCGGCGCTTTTCGCTCAAGTCGTCATTGTTGAACTCGATTCGCGGTTCGTTCGATCACTCAGCAGAGTCTCGAGCAGCTTCAATCAACCCGTTGCCAAGGAGTAGTCATGTTCCGTAATCGTTTTCCGCTGTCGCGCTCACCTTTCTGGTTCGGCGCTCTCCTAACCGTCGTCCCCTCACTCGCCCTGGCTGAACCGCTGGCTCAGTGGGCGAAGCAGCGGGTGGAGCAAGGGTTGATTCAGCCGCTGACGCAGAGCGAGCATAAGCGCAGCAAGTTCTCTCGCGCTCGCATGGCCCCGCCCCAGCGCCGTGTGCGCATCCTGCAAACGACTTACAGCACCGACAAGAAGGGCCACAAGTTCGTCCCGTTTGCGGTTGATGCCGGTTACGGGTCAGAGTGGAGGAACGACGACATCGTCGGCTGCGTCTATCAGGGCAGCGCTGACCTCTTCGTTCAAGTGGGGGACGAATACCGCCCCGCGCAGTTTCTGCTCGGCAAAGAGGCCGATGCCGTCCCAGGCGCGTGCGAAGCCGCTCCGTCGGAGTCGTAGCGTCGAACGGGTAGGCGCTAGACTCTTCGCGGCTGCCCTCTACAGCCCCGCGTCGTCCTTAGCATCAGTCTTGCTGTCTACCTCGTCCTCCTCTTCTAGCTCTACGTCTTCGTCCTCGTCCTCGACATCGTCGTTCAGCTCGGTCATCTCCGGCTCGTCGTCTCCTGGAGAATCACTGGTGTCGCCTACGGTGGATGGGCCAGGTTGTGCGCCCATCATTCCAGTGGCGGGTGGCGTTGCTGTCTCCGGACTTGAGCCGGCGCCCTCTCGAGTTGGGCGGTTCTCCCCGTTTGCGCCAGCAAGTGATGATGTGTCGTCCGAACCCAAATACAAGGTCGAGTCGCAGCTGACGAGGCACGCTAGGGTGACTGTGTAGGCGTACACTAGAGTAGAGCTACGGAGGTGCATGGCTAGACTATCTGTGCTCCTCAAGCGCACCGCCGAGTTCTCTAGCACGGGAGCTGTCGGGGTGCTCTTGCAGAAACTCCCCGACCTGCTTTCGAGATTCGTCTCGCTTTCCCAACCGATTCAGTAGCGCTACAAGCTGCAGGTCAATCTCAGCCCGCAATGGGCCATTCGGCCACTTCTGCTGCAGCTTGCGAAACTCGCTGATCCCACCCTCCGGGTTGTGCTCAGCCAACGCCCTTGCGCGTTGGTATTCTGCCACCATCACCGCGAGCTCGATCGGTGCTTCAGCGGGCTCTGCGGGTGGCTGAGGCTCTACCTGCTCAAGACCGACTGGTGCGCTCTGGGTGATTGGGCGAATGGGGTGGGGCGGTGCCGGATTCCTGTTTGCGACTTGTTGCGGAGCGGGAGGCGGGGCTGTATCGACAGCGGGCGCTTCCGCGCGCTCAGTGGGATCCACAGGGCGCGGCGTGGCCGGCGGTGGGGCTTTAGCGAGGGTAAGCGTCGCATCGGTTGCAGGGCTCACGTTCTGGTGTCGCGGCAGCAGCGATTGAATCCAGCTGCGCATAGGGAGAATCTCCGCCGCCGCGGCCGTCGAGGTCGCCGCCAGAAGCGCGAGCCCCAAGGCCCAGCGCCAGCTTCTACGCCCTGAGGTGGATTGCTGCATGAGCAGCGCTTGCGCCACGCGAGCTTTGGCACCTGCGGGAGGCTCTATCGTCCGAAGCAGGGCCCGGGCCTGTTCCAGCTCCGGTGACCGTTGGAGGTTGTGCGTCATGGTGTGTTGTCTCTCCCGCTTAGCGCTTGCCAACGAAGGCGGAAGTCTTCTTGCGCCAGCCGTCGGCGCGAGCGAACCGTGTTAACGGGGACCGCCAAGATTTCCGCCGCTTCCTTCGGGCGCAAATCCTCAATCTCAGTGAGAACGAGCACATTCCTCAGCTTGGCGCTCATACTAGCCAAGACCTGACTCACTTTGCGCTGCAGTTCTGCACTTGCAGCCATCGCTTCCGGAGAAGCCGCCTCATTGGGGATGACCCCGGGACTTTCGGGCAACATCCAGGCCTTGACGCGTCGCACTCGCTGCCATCGGAAGTGCTGGCGCACGACCCTCAGGGTTATCCCGTAGAGCCAGGCGTTCAGATTGGCGATCTGGTGGGTTTCTCCCAGCTTGCGATACGCGATAGCAAACACCTTTTGGCTGACCTCCTCTGCTTCGGCGGGCAGTACGCCACTGCGGCAAGCGAGCCGGTACACGGATTCGAAGTTTGCGTCATACAACAGGCGCCACGCGCGATTGCGCTCAACCAAGCTCTCCGACTGAAGTCGGCTGACTCCGAAATCGGTCACCGTGACGTCCATCGCAGGGTCAATGGCGTGCCACCCTCATTTCGATCACCACGCCAAAAATTCCGCCCCGAAGGTCGCAAAAAGCAGGCCCCGCGGCCCGCGCCCCACTGTCCCGTACGGCTTAATCGCATAGTTGTCCCGATTCAGCACGAGGTCTCCTATCACGTCGACGCGTAGCGACCACGTGCTCGATAGTCGAACCCCGGACGCGAGGGCCAGCTGCGCTACGGGGCGGAAAGACACCGCTGGCTCGGCGGCGATGTCCAGGGCTTGCGCTCGAGACAGACGGACGCCCGCGCCAGCTCGGGGTTCCCACCAGGCATTTTCGAGCAGCTGCTGGCGCTTCGCTATCGCCAAGGAGACGCTGAGCGCCTGGCTTTCTATTCGGTCATTGGTACGACCTTGGCTTTGAACCTGCTGGAGCCCCGTCATCGCGCTCAGCTGGAATGCCCAAGTGCGCGCAAGAACCGGC
>JBDKJZ010000580.1:0-3513 GCA_039796375.1 Pseudomonadota bacterium | reverse complement strand
CTGAGACAGGTGTGCACGCAGTGCCCCTCCACTCAGACCCTCGTCAGCGTCGTTAGCTGCACCGTCGTCACCGCCCGCGGCGGCACCCTCGACACCGCCCGCGGCGGCACCCTCGTCACCGGGTGGAATCCCGGAGTTGGAGCGGAGCTCTTTGGGATCACCTGGGGTCATCAACAGCGTTCGAGGGGTAGCAGGACCGTGAGTCTGCCCCGAGGCCACTCCGCTAGGCCAGACGTTTCGCGGACTCAGTCGGCCTC
The DNA here is from genome assembly GCA_039796375.1 of Pseudomonadota bacterium. GTDB lineage: Bacteria > Myxococcota_A > Polyangia > Polyangiales > Polyangiaceae > SZUA-265. The sequence continues at coordinate 3,256 of JBDKJZ010000580.1, read as the reverse complement.
GCGCCTGAACGAAGTTTGGAACTGGTCGCATCAGCAAGTAAAACGAGCCAGTGAACCCCGAAAGTTGCGTCGAAAGCTCGCATGCGGCCTATGGACGCGCCCTCAAGCACTGTTATTCCCGGATCTTTTGGGGGTCGCTGCACTGCGCTAGTCTGGCGTTGCTTCTCGGATGTGGTCAGGGACTCCTCCCGGATACAGCTCGAAGCGTGCCGAACCTCGCGCGACCGGCGGCTACGCCGGCGCCGCTCCGCGCCGCCGGGCCTCTCGAGCCGGCCCTTCACGCCGATACGTGGTGGCAACAAGCGGCGAGCGGGGACGACCTCGATCTGGCACGACTAGCGCGCCGTGAGGGGGCGCACCTTCTGCTGCAGCGCGCGGAGCGTGGGGGGCGCGAAGGGTACGTAGCGCTGTCGGCCTTGCCATTTGCGCCAGACGCTCGGGGAGCCCTCACGCGCGCTTGCGCGGTGGTATTCAGTGTCCCCGCGGTGGATCGCGCCTTCGCGCTGAGCATGTTCGTCACGACCCTCACCGAATCCGGCCCGATGGGCGAGAACCTCGACTTGAGCCTCGACGGCTGTGCTTCGGCCATCGAAAGTGCTCGGAGCGCGGTACCGGCACCATCCGAATTAGAGTTGAGCTGGCTCGAGCGCGCGCAAGCGTCGTTGCCCGTTCACGCAACTAGGTGAGTCGATTGTGACTCAAACACGTTTGCGGCGATGGATCCGCAAGCTGCCAATCGCGCTGGACGAGCTGCTGCCAGCGCGCCGCTGCTCCAACTACCCGCACCCGATCGCGTCCAACGTGCTCGCCAGAAACCTCGATGTTCGTCTGAGCGGCTACTCTCGCCGATCAAAAACCGACCCCTCGGCTCCGCCAGTCTTTGGCGCTCCGCTGCCGGGATCGGACACCTTGACCTTCTTCCGCAAAGCGCGCAGTTTCGACGCTGGCGCGCTGTCCGAAGGCGCTGGGGTCGGAGCCCCGCCGGGCGCGAGGAGCTCCGAATTGGGGCTTGGAGCCGGAACTAGGCTTGGCGCCGGAATTGCGCTCGCAACCGGAGCCACTGGCCTGGTCACCGCTGCTTGTTCCGGTCGAGCTGGAGCTTGCGCCGGCACCGGAGAGGGCGTCGCGGTCGCCCTTTCACCGTCCGCGCTCTTGTCCAAAGCAAAACCTAGGAAAGCGGATTGGTTCAGCATACCGCCCAGGAGCGAGACACACCCCAGCGCCACCGCAGCGCCGAGGAACGCGTGTCTTGCCGCTACGGGGCGGTGCGAAACCGTCAGCCTCGGTCGAGTCTCTTCCGGCGAGTGGTCGCTAGTCACCGCTCCCATGGTCCCCGACTGCCCGGTAGGCGACGCCAAGATTTCGCTATTCTGCGAGAACATGGTCTTCTGCGACGGCTTCGCCAACGCTCGCTGGAGCGCCTCATGACGAGCTCGAGCTTTGGCGTTCAGTAGGCGATCGAGGGTCCCAACGGTCTGTTGCTCCGCCGCTTGGGTGAACGCCTCCGGCAGGGCCTGTTGCAACATGGCCAAGAAATCCATCGCGGTAACAAAACGCGCTGCTGGATCGAGGCGAATCGCCTTGCGAATTACCGCAGAAAGGGCGGTTGGAAAATTTGGCACGTAGCGGCGAGGTGGAACGGCTTCGGCCGCGATCAGATTGCGCACTGTTTCAATGGCTGTGGCGCCGCGAAACGGATGATGGCCAGTCGTCAACTCGTACAACACAAGGCCCAACGCGAACAGATCCGCTCGCCTGTCGACGGTTTTGCCCTCGATGTACTCAGGCGCCATATAGGGAACTTTTCCCTTCACTTCGCCCGCGACAGTCAGCTCCTGGTCGTCGTGGACGTTGACTTTAGCGATCCCAAAGTCGGTGACCTTGGCGATCCCGCTGTAGGTCACCATGATATTGTGAGGCGATATGTCGCGATGCACTAGCCCAAGGGCGCGACCGTTCTCGTCCTCAACCTCGTGAGCGGCGTGCAGTCCCTTACAACACTGGGCGATCAGGTGAACGGCTACAGTGAGCGGTATCGGCGCTCCGTTGTTCTCTTGTTGGAGCTGCCGGAGTGACACCCCGTCCACCCATTCCATGATCAGAAACAATGAACCATCGGCTTCACCGAGCTCGAAGGTTTCGACCACATTGGGGTGACGGATTTTGGAGGCGAGCCGCGCTTCTGCAAGAAACATCGATTCGCAGCGTGCGCGCTCGCCGATGTCTTCACGCAGCATCTTTAGCGCTACGAGCTTCTGGAAGCCACGCGTTCCGTGCAGCCGCGCTGACCAGACTTCCGCCATTCCGCCGCGCGCCGCTGGCAGTAAGAGCTCGTAACGTCCAACCTGCATCCCTGGTGTCAACGGCCCCCGCATTGTCGGAACGCTATCACCGTGGGTGACGACTCGCTGTCGCTGCTTTCTTAGTTTGGAACAACCGTTGAAGTTTTGTAGGAGTTCGTGCGCGCAGGTGGCCCCGAGATCCAACGAAACTGAGTCTTCTGCCGTCAGCCTGCCTGCCCAAGTAGCTGGTGAACGCACCAGATGGGAACGATCCAAGCGAGCGCAGGGTTCGAATAATCTTCGTCCGATCAACCATCGTGGGGCAGCGAACAGAATACGGGCGAGCGGCGGCGCCTAGCTCGCGGCTCGCCCGCTGCGCAGTCTGAGCGACGGAGTCTCGCTGCCAGCGGGCAAGCTCAGCGGGGAATTGGGGGCCTGCGATATCGGCCAGATTCGCAGTAGGGGAGTTTAGGGGAGTTCTGTAAACTCAATGTTGAGGCTACGCCTCTCGGCGCGGACAAGCGTGTTTGGAAGACCGTGTGTCCGTCCGCCGATCGCGCAGGAGCGGCTTAACGGCAGAGCTGACGGCTAGCTGTTCTAGGAGTTCACCGGCCGCCCTAGGCGCCTGACGGACTCCGCCCGACCGCGCCTCGTGATGCGGCGTTTCGGGTGGCGACAGGAACGCCTAGACACCCAAGCGCTATGAGGTTCTTGCATTCCAGGTTTCTAGCGGTTTAATATGAAACCATATGGTTGTATATTCAGCCCTAGCGTCCCCCAATGTCGACCGGATCTTTCGGGCAATGGCCGATGGCACGCGCCGCGACATTTTGGAGCGCGTGCTTCAAGGAGAGCAAAACGTGAGCGCGTTGGCGGAGCGCTATCGCATGTCCTTCGCCGCGGTGCAGAAGCACGTCGCGGTGCTTGAACGCGCCGGGCTCGCGAAAAAACGCGTTCAAGGACGCGAGCGGATC
>JBDKJZ010000579.1:0-3518 GCA_039796375.1 Pseudomonadota bacterium | reverse complement strand
CGGAGTTGCGCTGGATAGACTGGTCGAGCTTCCCCAGTCCCCTGAGCGCGACCGAGAGCGAGCTTGCGGTGAAGGAGCCCCCAGGCCTGAAGCTCAACGTCCCCAAGCTACCGGAAGCCACCCCGCTGAAGAGCGCCGGCCTTCAGGACCGAGGCACGTTGCGCATCGGGTTCGAACATCAGCTAGTGCTCTCTGAAAGCCACGGTCTGCCGGTGCGCGCCGGATACGCGTTCATCCCCACAGGACTCACCGAGGACTCGAGCGCCAATCTGGTCGATGCTGACCTCCAGCTGCTCTCAGCAGGGACTGGACTCAATTGGAGAGCCCCATCCGAGGTCCTGCCGGGCACGCTGAAGCTCGACGTTCACGGGCAGTGGGGCCTCTTACATGAGAGAGCGCTCTCCGCACAGGCTGGGCGCGACGCCGAGAACACTGAAGTCACCGCCGGCGGGTACTTCGTGGCTGCTGGCTTAACGCTCGCTTACGAGTTCGCCCCCCGCTGAGCGCACCCACGGGTTCACCAAGGCAGCACCTGGCCGTTCGCGTGCCAAAATCCACCCGTGGTTTGCAGCGAGAGTTCATCGATACGCGCTAACAATCCGCGAGCGGCATCGAGCGGTTCGACCTGGCCGTGGTCTCCGGTCATCTCGGTCTTCACCATGCCAGGGTGGAGAATCGCGACGGAGATTTCCGCTTTCTTCAGGTCATGAGCCAGAGACTTGCCCGCTATATTCAGCGCGGCTTTGCTCATCCGATAACCGTAGGTCCCGCCGGAACCGTTATCTTCAATCGACCCCATTCGACTGGTGATGAGTGCAACCTTCGCGCCCCGACCTAGGTTCGACCTGAGCGCCTGGGTCACACGCAGCGGCCCAATGGCGTTCACCAAAAACTGCCGCTCGATTCCGGGGTAGTCGAGCTTCTCAAGGGTGTCGCTCCAGTGGAGGATCCCAGCGTTGTTGATCAGCAAGCCTACGGCACGGGTGCCGACGGCGTCCTTCAGAACGGCAACGCCCGCTTCAGCGCTGACGTCCACACCTCGGACGACTTCGACACGCAGCGCATCGAGCGCTGCCGAGCTCGTCCGACAAGCGGCGATCACGTGAGTCCCCGCCGCTGAGAGTAGCTGGCATAGAGCCAGACCAATTCCACGATTCGCGCCGGTCACTACGGCGATATCTAGAGACGACATGGGCCGCAGCATGGGGAGAGTGTGCCCGATCTGCAAGGCCGCACAAACCTTAGCGAGTCCGGCCGGCTCTCTACGCGCTACCAGCCGCTGCGGCGGGGCACATTGCCCGGCCACTCGACAGCGGCGTCAGGGTTCGCTCTGTCGGTCCAAGCCGTAGCGGCGCATGCGCTTCTTGAGGCCATGCCGCGTGATGCCCAGCTGACGGGCGGCGCGGCTGATATTCCAATTCGTTTGCTCAAGGGCCGCGACGCTCGCGGCGGCCTGGTCGTCCCAAGGCGCGTGCTCATCGGCGGAGTCCTCTTCGGCGTCCGGCACCCCGCCGACCGGGTGGGTCGCGAGCACGTCGAGCGACCAACGAAGCCCAACCGCGAGCGCAGCAAACCAACCACTGAGCTCCGTGTCAGTGACCTGGCCGAGCGGATCCCTTCGAAAACGGTGCTCCAGGAGCAGCGTGAGCTGTGCCAATCCTAACGCCCCGGTGATCGCCAGCGCAGTGGTGGGTTCGGCGCGGCGCGAGACGGCAGACGGTGGGTTCGGCAGCAGCTCAACCGGAAAACGCTCACCGCCGTTGCCGAGCGCGAAGCCGTCCATGTCGACGGCCCAGATCCGCGGCGGCGCCCCGTCGAGCCTCAAGAAGCCACGCTCGGCACCCAGGGCGCGCACGACGAAGGCGCACAACGCTTCCGGGGTCGGCGCCTCGGGCGAGGCGGCGATGAACGCCAGCAGATCGGCGGGGGTCGTCACTCGCAGAACCTAGCCGAGATTCAGGTTACCACCAATAATTGGCGGCAATTCATTGAGTCACCACCTCGATACTGCTTTCTTGAGCAGTGAAGTTACCAGTGGATCGAGCGGGGACTTGCTAGGCTTTTCCGAAAACCAGCGAGCAGTTCGTGCCGCCAAACCCAAACGAGTTCGAGACCACATAACGGAGCGACTTTTCACGGGCGGTGTGGGGCACGAGGTCGAGGCCGAGCTCGGCGATTTCGGGATCTGTTTCGTCCAGATTGATGGTCGGCGGAACCCGGCCGTCTCGGAGCGCGAGGGCAGAGATGACCGCCTCTAGCCCGCCGGCGGCGCCCAGCAGATGGCCCGTCATGCTCTTCGTGCTGCTCACCCAGGGTCTGCCGAGAGCCGTGTGAATGGCGCGGCACTCCTGGAGGTCCCCGAAGGGCGTCGAGGTCCCGTGAGCGTTGACGTAGTCCACCTGCTCCCGGCTGATCCTCGCGCTCGACAGGGCGAGCTCAATCGCCCGGCGCGCGCCGTCCCCGTTCGGAGCGGGCTTGGTCAGGTGGTACGCGTCGGAGGTGGCGCCCGAGCCGCAGAGCTCAGCCAAGATCGGTGCGCCCCGTTTCATCGCGGCTTCGCGCTCTTCCAGGAGAAGAATGCCCGCGCCTTCGGCGATCACAAAACCGTCGCGACCGGCGTCGAAGGGGCGGCTAGCTTTCTCGGGCTCGTCATTGCGGCGGCTGAGCGCTCGCATAGCCGTGAAACCCCCGACCCCGATCGGCGTGACGCCCGCTTCCGCACCCCCGGCGATCGCCGCGTCGATTTCGCCGGCCCGGATCAGCCGCAACGCATCCGCTATTGCGTGGGCCCCGGAGGCGCACGCGCTCGTGTGGGTGTAGCTGGGCCCCTTGAACCCGAAGCGCATAGAAACCTGACCGGGGGCCAGGTTCGCGAGCATCGCGGGCATGAAGTAGGGGGAAATTTTGCCGGGGCCCCGCTCAAGCAGCGTCTGATGGGTCTGCTCGATCGAGTGGATGCCGCACAACCCGACTCCGATTAGGGTCGCCACGCGCTCGCGCTGCTCTTCGCTCGGCTCAAACCCGGCGGCGCTGACCGCCATCGAGCTCGCTGCCAGGGCGAGGTGGATCAGGCGATCCCCTTCTTTCAGGCGTCGCCGCTCGATGAACTTCTCCGCCTCAAACCCGGTGCACTCACCCGCGATTCTCGAAGGGAACGCGGCCGCATCAAAAGCGGTGATCGGACCGATACCGCTCTGACCGTTTAACAGGGCACTCCACGTAGAATCGGCGTCAAGCCCGGTTGGGCTCACGCATCCTACGGCTGTGATCACTACTCGTCGCATCATATTCTCTCCGAGGACCGGCGGGCGTCGCGGGGTATTTCGCTGAAACCGCCTCGAATGACAAATGAAAACGCGTGAAGCACAGCGCTCGCAGCGGTGCGGTTGTTCAGTTTGGGCCTAGAGCGAAATTCGGCGCGGTGTGCGTACAAACTTTCGCATCTCGGGGCTACCACGAGTGTACGGTCGGAGTGATGAAGCTTGGAGACCTCGTCGCCACCCTTGAGCGTATCGCCC
>JBDKJZ010000578.1:0-3529 GCA_039796375.1 Pseudomonadota bacterium | reverse complement strand
AGCGGACACTGTGGATTTGGCTCATGTGAGCGTTCAGATCCTGACAGGCGTCTAGGAGCTTCAAGCTCGCGTATTGGGTTGGCAAGTTGCCCCAGGGACAAAGCCACAGGTGGGGACGGTTTCCATTGAGCGCCAGCCAGTTCCCGTCAGGAGAGAAAGCCAGGAGTCGCGCTCCTTCGAAGCCGCCGTGAGTTCGCTTGTGACCGAGCGCCGCGTTACGAACGACCAACACGCCTGAGTCGTCGACGCTCACCAGCTCGCCAGCTTGGGTAAAGCCCAGGGCGTAAACCTCACCCGGGTGGTCTCTAAATACGGCCAGGTTCTCACCAGTTGTGTCGAACACTCGCACGTCACCTCCTAGACTTGCAGTGGCGAAGCGCGTTCCGGCGGGATTGAACACGATCTGAGTGACGTTGCCGTCGTGACTGAGCTCCCGTGACCCACCGTCCGGGAGGTGCCACAGCCGCGCGGTTCTGTCCTCGGCGCACGAAACGAGCAGCTGGCCGTCGGGGGAGAACGCGATCTCCTCCACGTCCGCGCTGTGGCCCGAGAGCACCAAGGGGGGGCTGTTCTGTGCGGCAGGCATGAAACCGCCACCTGCATCCATTTCCGGTACGGGCCAAACTCGGACAGTCTGGTCATCGCTGGATGTTGCGATGTGCCGATCGTCTGGCGAGAAGAGGACACGATAGACGTGGTCGGTATGTCCGTCGAGAGTGTGGCTGGCGTTCGACGAGGTGCTCCATAGCTTTACGTGGTCATCGTGTCCGCCGCTCGCGAAGAGTCTGCCGTCGTGAGAAAACCGAGCCGCGTGCACACCGACATCGTGAGCGTGAATGACGCGCCGTAGATTGTGCAGAGCTCCCCGGAGGGGCCAAATCCGAATGGTAGCGTCCCAGGAAGCGCTCGCGAGCCACTGTCCGTCGCTCGAGAAAGCCAGCCCAGACACCACGTCGGCATGGCCTTTGAACTGGCGCACGGCGCCGCGCTCGAGATCCAGGACGCGAACGACCTTGTCCACGCCAGCGGAGGCCAGAAACCGCCCGTCGGGAGAGATCTTGAGCACCTCAATGGCCTGGCTGTGACGATACAGGAGAGAGACTTTTGTGCTAGCCAAGTCGACTTGCCAAACGCGACCGTCTTCTCCGGCTGCGAACGCTCGCGGCTGGCTCGAGGAAGGCGCTGTGACTACCAAGGAGTCGGCTCTATCGGGGAGCTTTACGAGCGGGTCAAGCGCGCCGTTCGCTCGCCAAGTGAAAAGCTCGCCCTGCTGAGTCGCTAGCAGGACGTTTCCATCCCCGAGCCACTGCCCAGCGATCGCGTTCAAGTGGGTCGGGCTCAGCTCAGCGCGGGGCTCCGGTGTGCTGAGCTGAGAGCGTTGAAACTGCCCGACGTGACTGCCGCTCAAGAGCGTGTGTCCGTCTGGGGAGAACGAGAGGTTGGGCCAACGAGGGTTGGTTGTGCGTAGCTCTTCGTAGTTGCCGTTTTCGAGGTGCCAGACGCGCAGCGCTTCGGAGCTGGCGCTCACCAGGAGCTGGTTGCGGTTCAGGTAAGCGGTCGCTTTGATCGCGGTCTCGTGCTTCCCCAGTACGCTATGAGTGAGTGAAACTGTGTCCGAGATAATGAGCCGCTGGTCGTAGCCCCCCGAGGCGATTTGTCTGCCTTCGTTGACGAATGAGCAGGTCGTAATGCGGTCGCTATGGGGGGTCGTGCGGGTTGACTGTTGCTCTTTGAGTGACCACACGCGGAGCGACTTGTCATCGCTTCCACTGACGATCGATTGGCTGTCTGGTGAGAAGTCCAGGCAACGAACGGCGCCCGTGTGACCGCGGAGTACCGAGCGGGCGACGCCTTCCTCCTCGGCGCCAAGCAAGACGCTCAGGCTGCCCCGGGGTTCAGACCCTGGCTTCAGGCGCTTCAATTGGTTGACGGCGACGGTGGGGTCCGTGCGCTCCAGGGCGCGAGCTTCGCTGACGATGAGTTCCTCCGCGCGGAGCTCGGCGACGTCCCGCTCTTGACGGGCGACTTCGGCGAGGTGGGTCGCCGTGTCGCGCTCCGCTTGGATGCGACGAACCAGGGTGAGCGCGAGCGACGCGAGGAGGAGCGCAGCTACCAAGGCGGTCGCTAGCGCGGCCGCGTGTCGACGGGCGAATCGAGTCAGAAGGTCCCACGGGCTGTAGCTGTAGGCACTGACCAACCTCCCGGTTGCGAAGCGCTGGAGTTCGCGTGCCATTTCGCCCGCGTGGGCATAGCGTTGCTCGCGGTCCCGGTGCATCGCCTTGCTGACTATAGCCAATAAATCAGGCGGCAAATCAGGCTCAAGGTCTTGGAGAGGCACTGGGGAATGCTGCTCAATCTGGATCAGGAGTCGAGCGTCGGAATACCCGTCGTAGGGCTCCTTTCCACAGAGCGACTCGTAGAGGATCGCTCCGATCGCGTAGACGTCCGCCGTTGCGTTGACCTCAGCGCCACGAGCTTGCTCGGGCGCCATGTAGGGTGGTGTCCCGACGACACCACCAGCGCGCGTCAGGTTCTTCGTCAGCGCAGAAGTCTCACGGTTTGGGGGGCTCGTGGGCTCGAGACTTCGGGGCTCATTCCCGGTTTCCGGGCTTGGGTCGTTCGCGTACTTCGCCAACCCCCAGTCAATGACGACGGTCTCGCCGAACTTTCCGACCAGGACATTGGCGGGTTTCAGGTCGCGGTGCACGACGCCTTGGCTATGGGCGTAGGCGACAGCTTCCGAAATGGCGATGAGGTGGGGGAGCAACGCCAAACGCTGTGCGCTGGTGATTGCGCGAGCCATCGTCCTGCCCAGCATCTCGCCGGCAACGAAATTCATCGAGTAGAAGAGCTGCCCATCGGGCCAGTAGCCCGCTTCGTGGATCGTCACGATGCTCGGATGCTCAAGCCGCGCGGTGATCTCAATTTCGCGGAGGAAGCGCGCCTCACTGGTAGGTGTGGGCTTTAGCAGCTCCTTGATGGCCACGTCCCGGTTGAGCCGAAGGTCGCGGGCGCGGATGATACGTCCAAGCCCACCCCGCGCGATCTCTTCACCCAGTTCGTAGTGAGCTCTGGCGATGATCGGGAGTGACGCCACAGGAGTCGGACCGCTCGGTTCCTGGGCGTCAACTGGGGCGGTCAGCGTGCGCTCAAGCTTCGCCCGGGGGTTGTCGTCCAGGGTGGTTGTCAGCTCAGGCGCCTCGGCCATACGTCAGCTGGCATAAGCCGAGTTAGGACGCGACGCAACCGCGGTGTCAGCACCCGCGAAACGGGACCCTGCACCAGCAAGTGGTCGCCCAGAGGGCTACGACTTCTTCGCGAAGACCTTGCAGGTTCCTTTGGGATGAGCTGGTCCGGGCATCACCTTGCATCCACCGCAGCCGCTGCCTGACGCGGGAGGTAAGTACTGGGTGCATTCGTCACAGGCCAGTTCTCGCTTGGGGGCAAGATCGCGATAGGCGAGGGTGTCTCGAATGCTGATTTGCTGCGCCGAGAGCTGGCCTACGTCGGTACAGGTGAAGTTGTTGTT
>JBDKJZ010000577.1:0-3538 GCA_039796375.1 Pseudomonadota bacterium | reverse complement strand
TTCGGCCGATCCTGGCGCCGGCGACACCGCAGGTTCAGGCCCGCTGGACGTCGGCGTCGCGTCGGGCTCGGGGTCCTGAGTGACCGAATCCGGCGCGTCGGAGAGAGCCGCAGGAACCCGAGTGAAGAACCATGCGGTGGTACCAAGCGCACCTATGCACCCCAACCCCAGAACAGCCCAGAGGGGGTTGGCGCTCCGGCGCCGGGCGCGGGGCTCAAAGAGTTCAACAGGTTTTGGCGAGTGGGCCGCGGTGCTGAAAGGCTCCCCACCTGGGCGAGACAGCTGCGCTAGCGCTCGGCCCTGCTCTTCGGCGGAAGCGAACCGTAACTCGGGTTCTTTGGCGAGACTGCGTGACACCCACTCATCGAAGCCTCGCGGCACGGGCACTAGTCCCGAGACCCGCACCGGCTCCTGAGTGCAGATCTTGACCAACAAATCCCCGAGCGCCTGTCCGTCAAAAGGCAACACTCCGGTGACTGAGCGGTAGGCGATCACCCCGATCGACCAGACGTCGCTTCGGGCGTCCACTCCAGGGAGTCCTCGCGCCTGTTCGGGGCTCATGTAGTGAGGTGTCCCTAGCACCGCACCGGTCGTGGTCTTCGAGTCGATTCCGGTCCCTTCGCTAAACTTGGCGATCCCGAAATCAACGACCTTCACCACGTCTCGCCGATCTTCCTCATCCCAAACCAAGAACACATTGTCCGGCTTGAGATCGCGATGCACTATCCCCGCAGAATGGGCGCGATGCATCGCGCGGCACAGCTGCTGGAGCAGCGGCGACATTTCGTCAAGCCCAAGCGCCCCCTCCCGCTCCAGGCGCGCGTCGAGCGGCTCACCAGAGAGGTACTCCATCACAATATAGGGCGCGCCATCTTCGGTCAGATCGTGATCAATAACCTGAACGATGTGCTTGCTTTGTAGTCGCGCGGCGGCGAGCGCCTCGTTGACGAAGCGTTCCCTGAGCTCTGCTTGTTTGCCGAACTCGGGGTCGATAAACTTCACAGCGACGCGCGTGCCGAGGCTGATGTGTAGCCCCTCCCAGACGCTGCCCATGCCCCCACGGCCCAGGAGCTTCGTGAGGCGGTACTTCTCAGCGAGGATCTGGCCGACTACCGGCTCGAGCGCGGACGACATGACGCGGGGCGACGGTAGCAGCTAACGCTCCGAAACACGATGTTCGAAAGCGGACGCATCTGCTACAGCCCCGAAACTATGGCAACCCGCTTATTTGAGGCCGGCTCGGACGACGTCCTCTACATTGTCGACCTGAGCGGGTACGTCTTTCGCGCGTACCACGCGATTCCGCCCCTCACGAGCCCCAGTGGCGAACCGACCCACGCCGTACTCGGGACGGTGAACATGCTCGAACAACTCCTGCGCGACTGCCAGCCGCAGCTCCTCGCGGTGGCGATGGACTCGCGCACCCAGACCTTCCGTAAGGAGATGTATCCGGCGTACAAGGCTAACCGCCCCCCACCCCCCGCAGATCTGAAACAGCAGATGACCCGGGTGAGCGAGATGATCGAGGCTTTCCCGCTGCCGCGCTTCCAGCAGGACGGCTTCGAAGCGGACGACCTGATCGCTAGCGCGGTTAAACAATGCCGCCAAGTGGGTCTCCGCGTAGTCATCGTCAGCGCCGACAAGGACCTGATGCAGCTCGTGGGCGAAGACGTGCTGATGTGGGACACGATGCGCAATCGAGTCTTTGGTGTCGAGGAGGTCACGGAGCGCTTCGGCGTAGAGATCAGCCAGATCCGCGACGTGCTCGCGCTGATGGGCGACAGCTCTGACAACGTCCCGGGGGTGCCGAGCGTGGGACCCAAGACTGCCCAGGAGCTGATAGCGCAGTTCAAGGACATGGACGGCATCTACGCGCACCTGGGCGAGATTCAGCGCAAGAAGCTACGCGATACACTGCAAGAATACCGCGAGCAAGCGTACATGAGCCGCACACTGGTCACGCTTAAAGAGGACCTTCAAATCGACCTCGATAGGGAGCACCTGACCTATCGAGGTCGCAACGCTGAAGCCCTGCGGGCCCTGTATGCTGAGCTCGGTTTCCAACGCCATCTGGGCACGCTTGAGAAAGAGCTCGCCGCCCCGCGGCAGGCACCGAAACCGATGGGTGCAAGCGCGAAGCAGGACCCCAAATCACCTGCGCGAAAACCCGTCGAGGTCAGCTGCGTCACGGAGCTCTCCCAGCTCGGCCCGCTGCAGGAGCAGCTGAGGGTGACCGGACGCCTTTCCTTAGTACCGTTGTTAATGAACGGTGCAGCTTTCAGCGCAGCTTGGGTTGGCGTCGCGCTGAGCGCTGAAGTCGGCCGGGCCTACTACGTTCCCTTAGACCATCGGTACATGGGTGCCCCTAAACAACTGAGCGCCGCTGACTTCGTGGGTTGGCTGAAGCCGTTACTGGAGGATCCCAAGATTGCGCTTGGCGGCCATGACGTTAAGGGGGCGATGGTGTTGCTTGAGCAGCGCGGACTCTCACCGCATCCCTGTGCCTTCGACAGCCTGCTGGCAGGGTACTTGCTCGACCCCGCTGGAGATCACAGCTTGGAGAGTCTCGCGCAAGGCCAGCTCGGACTCAGCCTGACGCCTGAAGCTGAGCTCACCAAGACAAAGGGCCGCAAAAAACTGCTACTGGACGAAGTCAGCGTCGAGGACGCGTGCCAATTCGCTGCCCCCCGAGCGGAGGTCGTGCAAGGTCTCTGGGAGCCTTTGGAGCGGCGCCTGGAGGAAGAGGGGCTAGCGCACCTTTGGAAAGACATCGAGCTCCCCCTGACTGGGCTGCTCGCCCAGCTAGAGCAAGTGGGGATCTTGGTCGACGGCCAAGCGCTTCAGAAGCTCGGCGTCACCGTTGGGGCGCAGCTCGTACTGCTGGAGAAGCAGGCGCAGCAAGTCGCCGGCCATGAGTTCAACGTGCACTCGCCGAAACAACTCGAGAAGGTGCTATTCGACGAGCTTGGGCTCAAGCCACTCAGGCGCACCAAGACCTCGCGTTCAACCGACGCGGACACGCTTGAGGCGCTAGCCAGTGAGCACGAACTACCGAAGGTCGTCTTAGAAATACGGCAGCTTGCCAAGCTCAAGGGTACGTATATCGACGCACTCCCTGGCTTGATCAGCAAGCGCACCGGGCGTCTGCACACGCGCTGGCGCCAAGAGGTCGCCGCGACCGGGCGCCTATCTTCTACGGATCCGAACCTGCAGAACATCCCGATCCGTTCGGAGTTGGGCCGCAGCATCCGCGGCGCGTTCATCGCCCCCGCCGGGTTTCAAATAGTCAGCGCCGACTACAGCCAGGTCGAGCTGCGCGTGCTCGCACACTTGTCACAAGATCCTGTGTTGCTCGAGGCTTTTGGCTCGGGGCAGGACATTCACTTGCGCACCGCCATGGAGATCTTCGAGGTCGACGCAGAGGACGTCGATGTGGAGCTCCGGCGTCGAGCCAAAGCCGTGAATTTCGGCGTGATCTACGGTCAGGGAGACAGCGCGCTCGGAAAGAGCCTGGGCATCTCGCGCATGGAGGCGGGAC
>JBDKJZ010000576.1:0-3547 GCA_039796375.1 Pseudomonadota bacterium | reverse complement strand
CACCGCAACATAGACTCGCCCTGCCCGGATGAGCTCAGTCAGATGCCGATAGAAGAACGTGAGCAATAGCGTAGTGATGTGATGCCCATCTGAATCAGCATCGGCGAGCAATACAATCCGTCCGTACCGCAGCTTGGCTAGCTCGAAGGTCTTGCCGATTCCGCACCCCATAGCGGTGACCAGATCGGAGAGTTCCTTGTTTTCGAGCAACTTGTTAAGCGCCACGGACTCGGTGTTCAACACCTTGCCCCGCAGTGGCAAGATCGCCTGGTTGTTGCGATTGCGTCCTTGCTTAGCGGAGCCGCCTGCCGAGTCACCCTCAACGATGAACAGCTCCGTGTCTATCGCATCGGTGCGCAGGCAGTCGCTGAGCTTTCCCGGCAGCGTCAGGCGCCCGCTGGTCGCGGTCTTTCGAGACACGGAGGCCGACGCCGCCCGCGACGCCTCTCGCGCTCGAGCCGCAAGCACAATGCGCATCACTATTTGTTCAGCGACGCTGCGATTGGTGTTCAGCCACTGCTCCAGAACTGGACGCACAGCAGCATCCACCATCTGCTGCACTTCGGGGTTATTCAGGCGGTCCTTCGTTTGCCCCTGAAACTGCGGCTCCGCGACGAACACGCTCAAGATACCCACGACCCCTTCACGGATATCTTCGGCCGTGAGGTTGACCCCTCGGGGGACAAGCTTGTGCGTATCAATGTAGTTCCGCACCGCCTTCAGCATGCCCGACCGAAAGCCGTTCTCGTGTGTACCGCCACTGCCCGTCGGGATACCGTTGACGTAGCTTCGAACGTGTTCGTCCGTCGCCTCAGTCCACTGGAACGCGACTTCCACGCGCGACCCACTCTCCTTGTTCAGCCAGAACGCGATGGGGTGCACCGGCTTGGCGCTTCGCTCTTTGAGGACCTTGTCTAAGTAGTCCTTGATGCCATCCTTGTGTTGGAAGACGTCTTTCTGGCCACTCGCTTCGTCTACGAAGCTGACCTTCACTCCCTTGTGGAGGAAGCTGGCAACCTCAAGCCGTTCTCGAATCGTTGTTGCGTCAAACTCGGTCTTTGGGAAGACCTTCGGATCCGGGGTGAAGAACACAGTGGTACCCGAACCCCGGGCACTTCCGATCTTCTTTAGGGGCTGCGTGACCTTCCCAGCCTTGAACTCAATCGCATATTCGCCGCCATCGCGACGCACTGTGGCGACCAGCTTGGCCGACAGAGCATTAACGACAGAAGCCCCAACACCGTGGAGCCCGCCCGCCGTCTTGTAGTTGTCATTGTCGAACTTGCCGCCCGCGTGAAGCGTCGTGAAGATGATCTCAATCGCGGGCTTCTTCAGCTTAGGGTGCTTGTCGATGGGCACACCTCGACCGTTGTCGCTCACTGTGACGCTGCACCCGTCCTTGTGCAAGGTCACGTCAATCTCAGTTGCGTGGCCGTTCATCGCCTCGTCGACAGCGTTGTCCACCACCTCCCAAACCAGGTGGTGAAGACCGGCCATACCGACGCCGCCGATGTACATGCCGGGCCTCTTGCGGACGGGCTCCAGCCCCTCAAGTACGGCAATGTCTTTGGCGGTATAGTTGTCCTGCGCCATAGCTTAGCCCTCTTCTTTCTGCTCAAGCGAGGCCGGCGGTGTCGGCGCTTCACGGATCCATTCCGTAAACGTCCCGCGCTTGAGCACTTCCCTGCCCTTACCGCCCCGCCCGCTCACTTCGTACTTTGCGGCGCGCAGGCGCTGGGTCCCGCCCAAGCTTGTCTTCAACACCACCTCGTCACTGTCAGAGCGCAGGGCTTTGAACCCAAGGAGCTCGTCATCGGCGGCGAGCTTCATCAGCGTCACGCCACGACCGGGGCCGGACAAGTAGTTGACCTCCTCCGCCGGACAGAAGAGAGCGCGACGCTTCGAGGACACAGCCACAACGGATTCGGTGCCATCCACAACCTCAACGCCGAGTATGCGAGCCTCGCCGCGAGGCTTGGCGTACCGGCGCCCGCTGCGCGTGCTGGGCTCGGCGAATTGTAGCAGTCCGAAGCACAGCGCGAAGCCGTCCGTGCTGGCTGCGAGTCCGTAGTTCTCTGGGAAGTAACCCTCGTGCTCGGCCATCGATCCGATCACCCGGGGGTCGAACGAATAGGCGGCCACAATGCACTCACCGTCCTTCAGCTTGAACAACTTCTGAATCGGTTCGCCGTACCCGGTCGTCGCGGGGATATCGATAATGCGAGCGGTGTAGGCCGTGCCGAAGTTCGAGAAGAAGACCACTGTTGCACGCGTCGACCCCGCGACGCAGCTGAGCACTGAGTCGCCTTCTCGCAGGCGGGTGGTCGCTAGGTCTTTGATTTCCTTTTGACGCTTGATCCACCCATCGGAGGTCACCAGCACGTGATTGTCTTCAGCGACAATCAAGTCCTCTTCAGTGAACTCCTCTTCCTGGCCAACGTCTTGGATCAGCGTTCTGCGCCTGTCACCCTTGCCGAAGATCGCGCTCATCTCTTCGAGTTCGCCGCGCACCAAGGCCCAGCGGCCCTTACCTGACTTGTCCCCGAGCAGCTTGGCGATAGCTTTAGCGCGCTTGCGCTTATCGTCGAGCTCTTCCTGAATGACGAGAATCTCGAGCTTTGCCAGGCGATACAACCGAAGCTCAAGGATCGCGTCGGTCTGTTCGGCGTCCAGCTCGAAGCGAGTCATAATCTTCTGCGCTGCGTCAGCCTTTCCATCGCTTGCGCGAATAATTTTTAGGATGGTGTCCAGCGCATCGAAGACCTTGACGAAGCCCTCAAGAATATGAATTCGTCGCTCAAGCGCCGACAGTTCGTGCCTGAGTCGACGAGTGACGACGTCAAAGCGAAACTGCAAAAAGTGCCAGAGCATGGACTTCAGGTCCAGGCGCTCAGGACGCCCCACCCCGGGGTTCTCGGTGGGCACGAGCGCCGTCAGGTTGACATTGAAGTTGCTTTGTAACGGGGTGTGCTTAAACAAGTAGGCCAGGACCTTGTTCTCGTCTGCCTCCGCCTTGAGCAACAGCTCAATGCACACGTCCTCCGTAGAGAGGTCGCGCACATCCAAGAGGAGCGGCATTTTGCGTGATAGCGCTACGTCGGCGATGCGTTCGACCAAAGTTGACTTGTTCACCGCGTACGGGACGCTGTTAATAATCACACGCTTGCCTGCGCGGTCCGTCGTGCCAAGTTCCCAAGTCGAGCGCAGCTTGACGCTCCCCTGCCCCGTTTCGTAGATTTGCTTGAGCTCTTCACCAGTAGAGACGATCTGCCCGCCAGTCGGGAAATCCGGACCCTTGATGGTCCGGCAGAGCTCCCGGTTGCTGAGGTCCCGATCGTCCACCAGCGCGTCTAAGAGGCGGATAGTCGCGGTCAGCACTTCTTCTGGGTTGTGGGGCGGAATATTCGTCGCCATGCCCACGGCGATGCCCGTTGCGCCGTTCAGCAAGAGGAACGGCAGTTGGGCCGGAAGCACCGTCGGCTCCTGCTGCGAATTGTCAAAGTTGGGCGCAAAATCGACGATCGCTTCGCCAATTTCCGACAGCAAG
>JBDKJZ010000575.1:0-3556 GCA_039796375.1 Pseudomonadota bacterium | reverse complement strand
TGAACCCCTGTACCAGGCGTCCGGCGAATGGGAGAAGCTCATCCAGGTCCATCGTGCCCAGCTGCAACACGTTGAGAACCCTGAAAAGCGTATCGGACTTTACTACCGCATCGCTGAGGACGCTGAGGAGCACCTGATGGACCCGACAGGGGCGTTCGACGTATATGGTCAGGCGCTCGCCGAACAACCGTTGGACGAGCGTGTCGGGGAAGAGATTGAACGCCTCGCGCGGTCTATAGACGACGGCTGGGTGCGTCTAGCCGTCGCCTATGCTGATGTCGTTGGTCAGGAAGGTACGTCCATCCAGGTTCAAGCGATTCTTGGTCGGCGGTTGGCCCGCGTTTACGAGGAGGAACTCGCGGATATTGAGAAAGCGAAGGAGTCGTTCCGTTTCGTTCTCAGCGTCGCGCCTGGCGATCTTGCTGCGCTGGACAACCTCGACAGAATTTACTCATCACTTGAGGAGTGGCCGGAGCTTGCTGAAGTCCTTGAGCAGCGCGCCCAGAGCAGTGAAGAGACCCACGAGCAAATCGAGTTCCTGACGCGGCTCGGCGAAGTCTATGAAGAGCGCCTCGCGCAGCTCGATGATGCGGAGCGTTCCTATCGGCGGATCTTTGACGAGCTGGAGCCACAGAACGAGACCGCTATTCTCGCCCTCGAGCGAATCTTCGCTCAGAAGGAGAGTTGGAATGACCTGTCTCGTGTCTACGATCGCCAGCTAGAGATCGCCGCAGGCGACGTCGAGGAGTCGGAGATTCGGGCCAAGATTGCGCGCTTGGCTTGGCAGCACCTAGGGAAGGTTGAAGCCGCGGTCGAGAGCTGGAAGCGCGTGTTAGAGCTCCGCGGTGAAGATGGTGAGGCGCTCACCGGTCTGGCTGACCTGTATGAGCACCAGCAGCAGTGGGCCGAACTCAGCGATGTACTAGAACGACACTTCGAAAACGCTGAATCGGATGACGAACGAGCGTTTGCCCTGAGCCGGCGCGCCAGACTCTTAAGCGAACAGCTTGGGCGGGACGACGAGGCACTCGAGACGTGGCGCCGCGTCCTGGACATTGACTACAGCAACGTCCAAGCCCTTCGCGCTGCGGCTGCGATTTGGCGTCGTCGCGCCGATGCGCAAGAGCTAGTTGGTGCGCTGAACGCACTGGTCGGCCAGGCCGCGGCGCAGCTAGAACCGGAAGAGCTCAAAGCGGTATTCCGGGAGCTGGGGACGACCTATGGAGAAGTGCTCGAGCAGTCCTACGAGGCAGCGGAGGCTTGGACTCGGCTCTTGGAGGTCGATCCGGCGGATTTTGAAGCGTTGGATGAGCTTGAGAAGCTCTACCGTGCTGACGCACGGTGGGAAGAGGTCGTGCAGGTCAAGGTTCAGCGAGCGGCTGCGTTCGCTGAACCGACGGAGACCATCCGGGAGTTGCTTGAGGTCACTGCGCTCTGGCGCGAGCAGCTAGAGAATTACGATGGCGCGAGTGATGCGTATTCGAAGATCCTCGAAGCTGAGCCTCTTCACCAGCTGGCTTTCGACGAGCTTGAGAAGCTGCACAGGTCTGCGGCCCGGTGGGAGGCGTTGATCGAGGCTTACTTGGCGCGTCTAGACCACATAGAAGAGTTGTCGCTAAGGAGCGACTTGTGGCGTCGGATGGCCCGGGTTTTCGAGGAGCGCCTTGAAGACAGCGAGCAGGCATTCGTGGCGCTCGACCAGGCCTTCAAGGAGGACTTCCACGACGACGCGACGGCCGACTACCTCGGGCGCATGGCGCAGGCGACCGGTCGTTGGAAGGACCTCATTGGCGACACCCAGCAGTTGCTCGCGGCCCAATCCGAGCCAAGAGACCGCATCCGGCTGTGTCTTCGCTTAGGCAAGTGGTACGGCGAAGATCTTGGCTTGATGGACTACGCGAACGCGTACTACCAACAAGTTGCCGAGTTGGATCCGGGGAACGTCCAGGTGCGGCGCCAAATGGCGAACATCTACCGGCTGGCTGGCAACTGGCCTCAGGCCGGGGAGACTCTTCGCCAGGCTGAGCAAGCAGCGGTCAAGAACGAAGACCGCAAGATGATCTACGTAGATCTCGGAGAGCTCCTCCGAAAGCACATGGGGGAGATCGATCAGAGCGTCGTCTACTACAAGCGAGCGCTAGGGGTGGATGCGCACCTGATCCCGGCGCTGGACGCACTTCAAGAGATCTACTCCGGGAGGCAGGAATACTCCGAGCTCGCCCTGATCTTGAAGCGCAAGGTGGAAGCCCTGTCGGAGCCCGAAGCGCTCGCAGCGACTAGGCTTCATCTGGCTGAGTTGTACGAACACCAACTCAGAGACCTTGAGCGCGCCTCGGAAGTCTACGGCGGCGTCGTGGAAGTCGACGGGACCAACATCGTCGCGCTACGCGGCCTGGAGCGCGTCAACGAGGCGCTACAGCGTTGGCCCAGCCTTGTGGAGGTACTTGAGAAACAACTGCATGGGGTGCAGTCTGAGCGCGAGCGGGTTGAGGTGTTGCTGAAGCTTGCCCGTATCCAAGAAGAGCAGTTCTTGAAGGCTGAAACAGCGGCGCAGCGGCTGGAGCAAGCTCTGGAGATAAACATCACGGAGAAGCGCGCCTACGAGGCACTTGCGCGCTGCTACCGACGGATGAAGCGCTGGGAGGACCTCGTACACACGTACGAGCGGCAGATCAATGAGGCGGCCGAGCACGACGACAAGGTCAGGCTTTACGCTGAAATTGGACACGTTCACGCCGACGAGACGGGTGACGTCGAGCAAGCGATCATGGCGTACCAGAGTATCGTGGACGACTTGGATGAGAACAACCTGACTGCCTTGGACGCGCTGGCGAAGCTTTACGACAAGCGTGGCGATACTCACGAGAGCATTGAGTGCCTGACGCGTGTTGCTGATCTGACCACCGATGGCGGCCAGTACGTCGACATGTACTACCGAATCGGCAAGGTCCAGCTGGAACGGCTTGAAGACCGCTTCGAAGCTCGCGAGAGTTTCGAGAAAGCGTTGGATCGTGAACCGTCGCACCTTCCCTCACTAGCGGCGCTTCGCGCCATAGCGGTGCACGAGCGCGACTGGGACGCTGCGGGTCGATACTTGGCCCAAGAGGAGAGCCACACCGAGTCGGCTCGAGCGAGAGCCAAGTTGCTCGTCGAGCTCGGGATGATCCGGGCCGAGCACCTCGGTGAGCCGGACCTCGCTACCCAGGCCTATCAGCAGGCGATCGCGGCCGACCCCGAGTGCCAGGAAGCTGCGCTGCCACTGGTTGAAACATACGTCGCCGAGGAGCGATTTGCAGAGGCGGAACCCTTGGCAGAACTCCTAGTGCGTCGAGGCAAGGGGCTCGACCGTGCGGAGATGCATCGACTCAATAACACCTTGGGCAAGGTCCAGGCGGCCTTGGGCAAGAACCAGGCAGCGCTGGAGGCCTACCAAGCCGCGTACCAGCTGGACGTCACCGCACAAGAGAGCATTCGAGGGATCGCTGAGATTTCATTCCGCCTTCAGGACTGGCCCACCGCGCTGACGAACTACCAGAAGGTGTTGACGGCGCTTGGC
>JBDKJZ010000574.1:0-3563 GCA_039796375.1 Pseudomonadota bacterium | reverse complement strand
TTTGAGCGGAGGGATCGGCGAATGATGCTTCACCTGAAGGATATCCAGCGTCGAGGTGAAGAACTCACGGTGCCGAGCGCCGTACTTGTGGAGGTGTGGCGAGGTGGACCCCGATCGGCGCGGATCGCTGCCCTCTTGCAGACCTGCATAATCGAGCCCTTGTCTGAGGGCCTAGCGCGCGCCTCGGGCGAAGCCATTAGCAATGTGCCCGGCGCTAGCGTCGTGGATGCGATTGTCATGACGTCGGCCGCGCTGCGTGGTGACCGAGTGATCACCTCCGACCTGGAAGACTTGGACCGCCTGCGATCACTATTCCCGGCAGTTCGTCTGAGCGGTGTGTGAATCGTTCTGGAGCGGCACTGTCATCTTTCGCGTCATGTGACCGCCTTGAGGTAGGGCTGCAGGATGCGCTGGACGCGGGACACTCTGGCTGCTTTCACCAGGTCACGAACGGTCCCCGCGCGGGTGCGTCGGTAGTTGCGGAGTGCCTGACCACGCTGAACGAGATCCTCGACGCCTCGCCTCAACTCGTATTGGGTGACGTAAGAGATCGCGAATTCGCTGTCACGAATCAGCGCCTCAACGAACTCGCACTCTATCGGGTACTTGGCTCTAGCGTCGCGATCCAGAACCGACTGACGAGGTTCGTATCGACGATCGTCATCGAAAGTCAGCAACGCGAGCTTCCGAAAGGACTCGCCAGTCGTCACTGGAGAACGATGAGCGCAATTGCGCGACAGCGAAGCGAAGCCGATCTCGACGCTGCTCGGTCGTTTCGTAAGGAAATGGCAAGAGATCGATCCCATCTTGACGAAGACGATCACGAAACTCGTTGAACTGCAGGAACGAACAATCGAGCAAAGCCAAGGGCCTGGACCGAGGGGCTAACGGGGTGTTGGCCCGGTAACGGCTTTTCGAAGGTCTGACCGTTTCGGCTCCGACTTTGGACACGGCGGAACGGTGGGAGCGTTGGTACAAGCGGTTCAGCGGTGCCAAGGGAACGGTGCGAGGGTTGCCCGAGACCGATTTCGGAGTTTGGGAACGGTGAGACCGTTCCTGGCGCCCGGTTCGAAGGATATCTGGGCGTTGGGCCCTTGCCGGTTCCCGGCGCGGGGGGGGGCGCGTCACCAAGGTGAGTCTCTGTGGTTGGTTATAGCCAAACAGCAGGACGTCCGGTTTCTTAAGCTTACACCATACCCATTTCACCACTCGATTCGTTGGATATGATCGCTGTGCGCGAAGAAAAAGCGCTCGTGAACTTCAGCTATTGACGCAGAGCGCGAAGACGACTTGAGTGCGCTACCGTGGGACAGCGCGGGCAGTATCAATCGGCGTGCGCGCGTCTAATGAGTGGGGCGGTTGGCGGAATCGAGTGGGGCAGGGTGGCGTGAGAGTTGAAACAGGTGCTGTCGTGACGGAGCAGTTGCGCTTGCGATGCCGAGATGGGGAAACAATGACGTCAGGTGTTGACGCTGTGAAGCGCCCGTTTGCGAACTGCCTCCGCCGCGAACCGCAGGGCCTCGGGGAGGTCACACCTCAGGGCCTGGCGACCAAGGTGGAGACGAGGCCGTGAGCAGCAAGAGCCGCAGCATAGTCGTGAATGGCACGGTCGTGAACATCGCGACACGAGACGAGCACGACTACATCTCGCTCACCGACATGCTGCGCGCGAAGGCGGGAGGCGTCTTCATCGCTGACTGGCTACGCAACCGGAACAAAGCGGAGTTTCTCGGCGTATGGGAGCGTGTTCACAACCCTAACTTCAATTATGGCGAATTCGCCACAATTAGGTTAGCCATGTGCCCGGCGCTAGCGTCGTGGACGCGATTGTCATGACGTCGGCCGCGCTAATTCTTCGGAGGGCACGGCGAGCCGCCAGGGACCGCCCGGAGGCCACACGCCAGCGAAAGAACCGGGCTTGGTCAGCCCCTGCAGTACGGGCAGCACGAGGCTGGCAATGAGCGCAGCCGCTTCTTGGTCGAGCGAATAGCTTGAGCGATATCCTCGCCTTCGATCGCGAATCGCTGCGCAAGAAACCAGATGTCGAAGTAGTCTTTCATTCGACTGTTTGAGAAGCCGCGATCGACCATGGCGTGCAATTTTTCGGCGATGGCCACCTCACGGCGGTAGCCGAGTAGTTTTGGTGCTGGATGATCGAGCAGGGTTGGAAGTGCTACGGGTACGGGCGCAGGCTCGGTGGCATCCCCGAACCCGACGTCGACCTGCACTGGAACGCGCGCGGACCCTAGAAACGCAAGAAACGTAATGCGAACACCGTCGTACACTGCATCGTCGCGAATGGGCGCTGCCTGGACTGTGCTGACGTCAAAACGTAGACCGTCATCTTCAACGTTGATGACGCAAATGTCGCAAAAGACCCCCGTCAAGCGATCGAGGTCGGGGCTACCGTAACCTAGGAGGTCGATGTCCCGCGTCGCTCGGTGTGGTTGCTGCGACCAGACGGTGAAGAGGAGTGCCCCTTTGAGCGTAAAGCTTGCGGTGTGGCTGGAGCTAGCCAGGCGATGGAGAAATCGCTCAAGCACATAGCGAGTCAGCAAAGAGTTGAATTCCTCACCCTGCTCGCGGGCGAGCACCAAGAGCCGCGCCTTCACCGACGCTGGCACGTTCTGGAGCGGCCTTGCCTTCTTTCGCGTCATGTGACCGCCTCAAGGTAGGGCTGCAGGATGCGCTGGACGCGGGATACTCTGGCTGCTTTCACCAGCTCATCAATGGTGCCCGCGCGGGTGCGTCGGTAGTCGCGCAGTGCCTCTATAGCGATGTCGAGCCCCACTGCGCTGCGGTGCTTGAAGCAATCCGCGACGGTGCGGGCAGGCGTCGTCATGCGCACCTGGACGCCGCCTACTTCGCGCGTGACGACGCCGTCCGTGAGCGCTGCGCCAGACCAACGAATGATCCGCAGTGGCGGCCAATCAAGCTTCGGGACCCGAGCGTCTCTTGATATCGCCAGCCAGACTTCGGGAGGATTCTGGGTAGTCAGCTCATGAACGCGAAGCGCCGAGAGCAGACAGATTATTCCATGTCTCGCTCGCATGGCCGCGTGGATGATGGATTCGTGCTCGCCCGCCTCGCGTTCGGGCAACGCATACAGACCGCGCCCTACGCGGACCAGCTTACCCGCTGCCGCCCACCGCCCCAGCTGGGCGCGACGAACGCCGCGAGCTTCCAGGTCTCTGGCCCGCAGGATGCCCCTCCTCAGGTCGCACGCAAGGGGGGGATCGATGTTGCGTTGTGCAGTCATTTGTTTGTAAGTGAGTGCACTATGGATCAGTGCACCCCGCCCGGCAAGTGGGGTGCGGTGCGCGAGCCCGCGGTGCGCTGGGAACGGTGCGAGGGTTCCGCCAGACCGATTTCGGTGTTTGGGAACGGTCGGACCGTTCCTGGCGGCGGTTTAGGGGGGTATCTGGGTGTTGGGCCCTTTGCCCGTCCCGCCACGGGGGGTAGGCCGCGTCACCAAGGTGCAACAAGGTGAGTCTCAGTGGTTGTGTATGGGTGAACGGCAAGGCGCCGGTTTCTTAAGCTGACACGATATGCGCCCATTTCAC
>JBDKJZ010000573.1:0-3605 GCA_039796375.1 Pseudomonadota bacterium | reverse complement strand
CGTTCAGTACTAGGTTGAGGTGTTTCGCGTCCGCGTCCATCCATGCATACAGATCGGTGATATCCGCCGCGGGCTCAGCGACAGCGGCTGGCGAATCGATATGATCCGCGGCCCAAACGGTGGAGCTGATCAGCGCCGTGGTCCCGAGCAGGGCAACTAAGGTCTTGTTTCTCATAGGTGTTTTCCTTTTACGTGCAACGCGAGAAGCTCACGCGTCGCACCCCCTACGAGGCAGCTGCCGAGCTGGATCACCCGGGCGTGTCGAAAACGACAATCGGCCAGTCTTCCATCAGATCCCGCGCCCCCCACGAAAAAATGAGCGCTCAGTGATCCAGCTCGGCAGCTACCTCGTAGGGATCGACGGCGCGCGTCCGAAACGTGGCTGGTCAGCAGGGTGTCCAGCGCGCTAGGGTCGCACCAACACTATGGGAACGTTGACAGCCAGGCAGACTGCTGTCCCGCAATTGGGCGGGCAGCTGGGCGGTGTTGGCGCGCAAGAAGAGACAGCTGGCAATGCAACAACCGACGCCGAGCTCGTTCGCCGTATGGCTACTGGCGATCAGCTCGCGCTCGCGGTGCTCTACGAAAGGCATGCGTCCGCAGTCATGAAGAGCGTGATCGCTATCTTAGGACCCACGGCGCAGGCGCAAGATGTGCTTCAGGATTTATTCATGGAAGCTTGGCGCGCCGCCGGACAGTACGACTCAAAGCGAGGAGCCGTAGTCGCCTGGCTCAAGGTGAGAGCACGCAGCCGTGCGCTCGATAAGCTCCGCGCCGCAAGGCGTCATGTCCAGCTTGAGTTGAAGGACGACGAATCCGCGCCCGCGCCGAGCAGCGAGCGGCGGGCTGCGAGCATGAACTTATTCGAAGCCTTGGAGGGAGTCTCCGAGCAGGAGCGTGAAGTGTTGATCCTTGGATATTGTGAAGGCTTAACGTGTGGTGAGATGGCTGAAGAGCTGGGGATCCCGGTGGGCACGGTAAAGTCCAGGACGCGGACCGCTATCGCGAAGCTTCGGGCCTTCTGGGAGGGTCAACCCCAATGAAACCGACGACTGAACAACTCCCTGAGTTCCTGGAAGAAGCGCTGACTGACCTTTCGAGCAGCGAGCGTCAGGCACTCACCGCTTGGTTGCAGCAAGGGACTCCGCAGGCCGAGGCGGAAACCCCGCTGACCAGGCAGCTGGAAGCGATCCGCGAGACGCTGCTCAGCCAAACCAGCGTCGAACCTTATCGCTACGCGCCATTCTTTTCTAGGATCTCCCAGTTGTTCGAAATGCCTGAGGAGCAGGTGGTGTCGCTGCTCACAGAAATCGCTTGGCAGAAAGCCCCGCTCAAGGGGGTTGAGTTCGTGGATGTCGACACGCACCTGAGCCGCGACGGTGTACACGCAGGTCTGGCCCGGTTTCAGCCGAGTGTACACTATCCACGGCACCGCCACGTTGAGCGCGAAGAAAACTTGATACTCGCTGGGGGTTATACCGACGACGCGGGCAAGCTGTGGCAGGCGGGTGATTTGCACGTGATGGATGCTGGAACAGTGCATGAGTATTGGACCGACGCCGAGCACGGCTGCGTGCTAGCGACCGTGTCAGACTCGCGCATTGTGTGGACCTCGCCGTGGCTACGGTTCTTGTCGGTGTTCGTTCGTGCGCTGAAGCGCGCGTGAAGTGCCGGCCGGAGGATGGGGAAAGGTTCAGGCCGGATCGGGACACCCTTGCGAAAGGCACAGCTTGGTGAGCTCGAACACGATCTTAGTCCAGTGCGTGGCGCCGAAGCGATATCGCTCGCGACCATTTTCGGGACATTCTGATCGAACTCCACGACATCATGAATCGAGCTACGGGCATCACGTTCGAACAGGCCGTCGCAGCTGGGGACACGTTCGGCCTCAAGGAAGAAGCATCCCCGTGATTGGGCGTAGGGCGCTGATCAAGAACAAGCGGTTCGCCGGACGTGAGCAGGACGTTGCGGACGTGAAAGTGCTCGAGTCCGGCGGATCAAGGCAATAGGGGGGATCTGACCACCAACGTCGCGGCTCACACAATGTCGCCGGCACGTTGTGACAGCTCCGTAAACCTGTACTGCAGCGATGAGCTGAAGATCGGTAATGCTCCCACAGCAACCGAAGGCCGCTCGTCTCCCCTGGCAACGGCTCTGCGCAAGTGGTGTTGCCGAGCAAGCAGCCAGCTGCCCCGACATAACCTTTTGGTTTCCCGGAGGCAGCCAGCTGCCCCGACATAGCCTTTTGGTTTCCCGGAGGCAGCCAGCTGCCCTGGGGTAAACGATTTGGTTTAGGGGGAAGCAGCCAGCTGCCCTGGGGTAAACGATTTGGTTTAGGGGGAAGCAGCCAGCTGCCCTGGGGTAAACGTTTTGGTTTGGTGGGGGCAGCCAGCTGCCCTGGGTAAGCCTTGGGTACTTCCTCAGCGTAGCGATAGGGGCGCAGGTCTTCGGTCGTCTCCAATGCCTGCTCTATCGACTCGCTCGTGCTCCTCCGCGCTCGAGAACCTTCGAGCACCCGAGGCGGTCGTGGGTCAGAATCGGGAGCAATGGCCTCGGTGGACAGCGCGCTGATGGAAAGTGAGATGTTGGAGCCGCGTGCGTCGACCACTTGATCTAGGCTCGAAGCTAGCGAACTGCCGCGCCGGTCTCCTACCCGTTGCCGAAAACATCGGCTACGGAGCCCCACACCCAAGCAACCGACCCGTACCCAATTTACGTCCTCGCGGTTGATATCACGCGGATCCAAATGCTCGGCAACATACGGCTGTTGTCCGTGTTCGTTCGCGCACTGAAGCGCGAGTCGGCGTTAAGGCTTAATACACGCGGCTAAGCACTGGTCCACCGTGTAAGGGCCCAGGCGGTCAGCGGCTTTCGCCGCCTCGAGGTCAGATTGAAGAACAGCGGAGTCCAGGCAACCTTCGATCAGAGTACGCGCGATGTTGGCTGAAGGGTAACGACCATCCCGGGGTGTGGGGTCAAGGCTAATCTCACTGATGAGCTCAGCGTTCTCCTTGAAAGGAAAGCCCTGTTGTGCTTCGCGAGCCTCGAGAACTTCGTCTTTGCAGCTGCCCGTCGGAACAAAACTGGGTGCCGAACAATCCCCGATACTGACGCCGTCCCCACAGTAACAGCCGAAAAAACCAGTACCACTCTCGTTAAGACAATTCGTTTCTACGGCGCAGCTCCACAACTTGAAACACGCAGGGTCACCCAAACACCCCAGGCCTGCTGTGTCTACGCCGCCAAGCGTCTTGGTATCGCTGAGGAAACCAGCAGCACCAGGACAGGTACTTAGCCCTTCAGTGTCTCGAAAGTCGAACTCAAGCATGCACGCCGTACACGGTTCGATCTCAAGCTTGCAGCTGGTAGAACACGCGCCGGGCTGGGGCGGGTCACACTCTTCGCCGGCGTCTTTCTGAATCACGCCGTTTCCGCAGACACTGGGCCGGCATTCTTCCAGGCCCCCGGGCGTCAAAACCTCTGCGGTGCAGCCGCAGTCGCTCAGCGTCTTGGTACCGGCGGTAATTTCAGTCTGCAGGCACAAGGGAGTGACCGCACTCAGGCCCGTATCACAGAGCTCAAACGTTGGGTCGACCTTCCCGTCG
>JBDKJZ010000572.1:0-3612 GCA_039796375.1 Pseudomonadota bacterium | reverse complement strand
GATCCGCGCGCGCGAGTGGTCGTCCAGCGCTTCCACGAGCAGTGGTTGGGCGTAGAAGGTGTGAAATACCTCGAGAAAGATCGCGACGCGTTCACCCCGGAAATCTCCGGCCTGATGCAAAATGAGTTTCGCGGCTTCGTCGATCAGGTCATTTGGGAGAAACCTGGGACCCTGGCGCACCTGCTCACAGCGCCCACGACCGTGCTCAACGCAACGCTGGCGGCATATTACGGTGTGCCTGGGACCTTCACCGATGAGCTGCAGGTCGCTTCTGAGGATCCCGCCAGGCGGGCTGGCATCTTGACCCAAGGCGCGCTGATGGCCACCTTGGCCCAAGCCTCAGACACCCACCCCGTCGCGCGAGGCCTGATGGTGCGGGAAAAGCTGTTTTGCCAGCTTCCACCGCCTCCACCTGAGGGCGTGAATACTGAACTGGCGAAGACCGACGTGAACGCCACCATCCGGCAGCGGCTTGAACAACATCGCGCAGATCCGGCGTGCGCCGGCTGCCACGCTCTGTTCGATCCAATTGGCCTCGGCCTTGAGAACTTCGACGCCTTGGGGCGCTACCAGACCGTGGATGATGGGGGCCTCGCCATCGACGCTTCCGGCAACCTGCTCGGGACAGACGTCGACGGGCCCTTCGTTGGCGCCACAGAGCTCGCGCAGAAACTCTCCCAGAGCCAAGACGTGGCAGACTGCGCGGTACGCCACTGGTTCCGATATGCTGCCGGTCGAACTGAATCCCCCGCCGACCGCTGCAACCTGGAGTTCCTGAACGCCCAGTTCAGCGCAGCGCAGGGCAACATTCAACAGCTGCTCTTGGCGGTCACTCAGACCGACGCGTTCATGTTCCGCCAGCTGCCATCCGCGCAGACCGCACCCATGCCCAAGCCCCCCCAGACGGAAGTGTCGCCGTGACTAAGAGCCGCCTGAGCTACCGAAACCTAGGAATGAAAGCTCTGCCGAGGCGAACGTTTTTGCGAGGCGCAGGCGGCCTGCTGGTGGGGTTACCTGTGCTTGATGCGATGCGCAGCAGCCGGTACCTGTCGCAGGCGCATGCCCAAAATGAAGCGCTGGAGCGACGCTTCGTGGTCTTCTTCACCCCCAACGGGGTAGTGCGGGACGCCTGGCTGCCTTACGGCTCGGGCAACAGTTTCCAGTTTGTTAATCCCGCCGCTCCCAGTGAGCTGCGGATCCTAGCGCCCCTCGAGGCGTTCAAAGCGAAGCTGAACGTGCTCGACGGAATCGAGGCTAAGTCCCGGGGTTTTGGCCCTGGGGGCAACGGCCACGACTTGGGCATGGGGCACATGCTCACAGCCAACGAATTGTTAGTTGGACCGAGCGGTAAAGGTGAATTCGGTCACTTGCCTGACGGCTCAGTCTCGAGTCCGTCGATCGATCAGGTCTTAGCCGAGCATCTTGGAAAAACGACGCGTTTCCGCTCCTTAGAGTTCGGCGTTATTTCGCGCCTCAATCCCGCCAGGCAGCTCACCAGTCGCATGAGTTACCGCGGCGCGTTCGAAGTGGTCCCACCTGAAAATGACCCTCGCGAAATGTTCAAGAGCATCTTCAGCGGCGCCGGCGGCAGCCAGGAAGAGGTCGACCGACTGCACCTGAGACGCCAGAGTGTGCTCGATAAGGTGACGACTGACCTCGAGTCGCTCAAGCCGAAGCTGGGCGCTGCGGACTCGGCGAAACTCGACTCACACTTGACCTCTATTCGGGAGCTGGAGGAGCAGCTGAACAAAGCGCCGGTGCTGCTGTGCACGCCGCCGGATGAACCGCCCCAGCTCGACCCATTCAGTCGCGAGAACTTTCCGTCGATCGGAGAGCTGCAAATGAAGCTGCTCACAACGGCACTCGCGTGCGACGCGACGCGGGTCGCAACCTTGCAGTGGTCCACGGCTCAGTCTCGCATCCGGCACACGTGGGTCGGCGCTACGGACACGCACCACAGCCTCTCGCATGAAGCCGATGACAGCGCCGCTGCCCGGGACGAATTAAACCGGATCGATCACTGGTACGCGCAGCAATTCGCCAAGCTGCTGACCCTGTTGGACGGGCAGGACGATGTCACCGGCACGCTGCTCGATAACTCGGTTGTCATGTGGGTCAATGAACAGGGCAACGGAGATCTACACTCGCAGCTGAACATCCCCTATGTGCTGGCGGGCTCGGGGCGCGGGGCGCTACCCACGGGGCGTTTCCTACAGCTCAATCAGGCTTCGCACGCGGATCTCTACGTGTCCATGATGCACGCCATGGGCAAAACCGACACGAACACCTTCGGCCTCGCCGAGGTCTGCAAAGGCCCGCTCGCTGGCCTCGCATAGTGCGGCACCCGCAAACCTTGCCCCCACCGGGCTCCTAACCCGCAGAGACACCGGCCGCTACCCGCGCCAGCGCCGTGAGGGCGTCGGGATTTTTTAGGGTCCCAAGATTGGCGGCCACTTCCGGTGCTTCGCCCTTGAGGATCCGCTGGACGGGGATCTCGAGCTTCTTGCCGCTGAGAGTGTACGGCACCTCTGCTATGCGCAGCACGTGATCAGGGATGTGTCGCGGGGAAAGCTCGCTTCGGATTACGCGGCGCAGCTGTGCGAACGCGGCCCCTTCGTCAACGATTTCCGGTGTCAGCACCACGAACAGCCACAACTGACCTTCACGCCCCAGCTCAGAAGTATCCACGACCAAACTATCGGCCACGAACGCGAGCTCCTCAACCACGCGGTAGAACTCGCTCGTGCCCATGCGGACCCCACCGCGGTTCAGAGTCGCGTCCGAGCGCCCATAGATCACAGCTGCCCCATCCTCGTATTGGCAAAGCCAGTCCCCGTGCCGCCAGACGTGCGGCCAAGGTTCAAAATAGCTCGCACGGAGCCGGTTGCCGTCCGGGTCGTTCCAAAAGTATACCGGCATACAAGGCATCGGCTGGGTCAACACTAGCTCCCCTAGCTCACCCACAACCCGCGTACCGTCTGCGCCAAAGGCCTGCACGCTGGCCCCCAGCGCCGCGCACTGCAGCTCGCCGCTCCTCACAGGAAGCCACGGGCACCCGAGCACAAACGCCGTGCACAAGTCCGTTCCCCCCGACGCCGAGCCGAGCGCGAGCGCTGCGCCCACGTGCTCATAGACCCACTCGAAGCCCTCAGCGGGCAATGGGGCCCCGGTCGAACCCACGCCACGAAGTGCATTCAAGTCGAGCCCCGAGAGGTCGAGCCCCGCGGCGCGACAGGCCATCAAAAATGGCGCGCTCGTACCGAAATACGTCACCCGCTCGTCGCAAGCCAGCTGCCAAAGGCGGCGCAAGTCGGGGCTGTTCGGGCTGCCTTCGTAGAGAACGATCGTACTCCCTAACAGTAAACCCCCGACCAGGTAGTTCCACATCATCCAACCCGTGGTCGAAAACCAGAAGAAACGATCGCTCGGGCCTAAGTCCGTGTGGAGCGCCAACACCTTGAGGTGCTCGAGCACCATGCCTCCATGCCCGTGCACAATCGCCTTTGGCATCCCGGTGGTCCCTGAGGAATACAGGATCCAGAGCGGGTGAGAAAATGGCACCGACTCAAACTCTAGCGGTTCACCTTCTTCAACAGTCAGCTGCGACAAGCC
>JBDKJZ010000571.1:0-3617 GCA_039796375.1 Pseudomonadota bacterium | reverse complement strand
GACTGGCGGCTTCGGGTGGACGCAGCGCTGCGCTTAGGAAGTTCGCGGGACCAGACAGCTCGCGCCGCGCTTGAGCGTGCGCTGAGTGACAGCAGCCCGTCGGTCCGAGCGTCAGTGGCAGCGGCCCTTCAGGTCTACGCCGATCCGCGCTCCCTGCCTTGCCTCCGCGAACGCTTGACTGATGAGTCCGCGCTCGTCCGGCGGCAGGTGACCACCGCGATCCGTTCGCTAGAGACTCCTGCCCGTCGCCCTGCGTTTCTGGTCGAGGTTGGCGAAGTTCGCGTCAGTGAGCGTGTGGGCACGCGAACCCTCGATGCGCACGTGAAACGCGTTGCGCACCACAATCTCGGCAATCTGCCAGGAGTTGTCATTAAAGGGGCACAGCCGCAGGGGAGCACTGAGCAGCTGCCCATCTTGCTTTTCGACGGCACCCTACACGCGCTTCGCGAACGACGGGAGGGACAAGTATTCGCCGTGTCAGCGGAGGTCGAGTTCGTGATCACGAAGCTGCCGGAGCGCTTGATCAAGGGCCGTATTTCTGGAGGCGCGACGGTGCACGGTGAGGCTTCTGCACCGACCCGCAAAGACGAGCTTGAGCGGCTTCGCAAGGAAGCCGTCGAAGCGGCGACCGAGAGCGCGCTAAGAAACGCCGAACGCGCGATCCGCGCTGCAGCGGAATAGCTTCGTTCTGGCGCCCGGGCGCGCTAGCGTGGTCGCCGTGAAAGTGTTGATCGTGTCGAAGCCGGTCGTTCCGCCGTTTCACGATGGCTCCAAGTCGCTCGTGCTTGCGCTGTGTAGCGCGATGGAGGGCGGAGTGGACTTGAGCGTGTTGGGGGCCAAGGCGCACCCTGTTGCGGGTGCCAAGGTCGTCGGCCTGTATCCGAGCCCTGGACAGTCGGGCTCGCGCTTCGCGCCTTCGTTGTTCGACAACGCTAAGGCGCTGGCTTATCTCGGCGTCGAGCGCCAGTCGCAGGTTTGGCACTTTGTGTTTGCGCCAAACCCGCGAGCGGCCAAGGCGATCCGGCAGTTGCGGCGGGTGCGCCCCCGGCCGAGCCTGCAGACCATCGCTTCGCCACCGCGCGACTTTTCCAACATTGACCAACTCCTATTTGGCGACGTGGTGGTCGCACAGAGTGAGTGGACTCGCCGGCAAATCTTGGCGCACAGCGAGCGGGGTCAGGAGGTTACGGTTATCTACCCGCCGCTCCGCCCGCCGCCCCAACCGTCGAGCGAACAGAAGGCAGAGGTCCGGAGGCGCCTGGGGCTCCGACCCGACCAACCCATGATCGTGTTTCCGGGGGACTTAGAGTTCGGAGGTGGGGCTGAGCGTTGCGCCGCGATCGCCAAGTACTTGCCTAAAGAGCTGAACGATACGCAGGTGGTTCTGGCTTGTCGGCACAAAACGGCCAAAGCCCAATCAATCGAACGACAACTTCGGAGCGAGCTTCGGCATCTCCCGATCACCTTCTCGGGCGAACTGCCGAGTCTGTTTCCGCTCCTGGCCGCTGCGGAGGCGGTCGTGTTTCCCGTAGCGGACCTGTTTGGGAAGGTGGACCTGCCAATTTCGCTACTGGAAGCGGCGGCGCTGGGTGTTCCGGTCGTTGTCGCCGACGATGGCCCTGCAAGCGAAGTGCAGGGTGCGGTGAAACTGCCCATCGACGACTCCGCCGCTTGGGTTTCTGCGCTGGTGAGATTGAGCCGGGACGAGGCCCACCGGACGGCGGTCTGCGACGAGGGCCGCGCGGGCATCGCCGAGCGTCACGCGGCCCCGCGTGTGGCCTCACGCTACGCCGCGCTGTACAGGCAGCTTGCCAGGCGCGGGTCACACCGCTAGCCTGCGGAATAGGTCATCAGTGAAGTTGGAGGACACACATGACTCGGACGCAGCCGGAGAAGCGGCGGGCGCGCCGTTGCCCGCTCAGGAAGTCGCTGTGTCCGACCGTAGCAGCCAGGACCCGCGTCCTCCTGACCCGCTGCTCGGGCAGCTCATCGCCGAGCGCTATCGGATCACCCACCTGATCGGCTCAGGTGGCATGGGCGCGGTCTATCGCGCTGAGCACATCCACATGAAGAAGCCGGTCGCGCTGAAGGTGCTGCACCGGGAAATGACCGCCGTGCCTGAGGTGGTGCTCCGCTTTGAGCGGGAAGCTATCGCAGCCGGCAGGATCGAGCACCCCAACATCGCCCAAGCTCGGGACTTTGGGCGCCTGCCAGACGGCGCATTTTACTTAGTCCTTGAGTACGTCGAGGGCCGCACCCTGAGCGCTGTGCTGGAGAACGAGGGGCGGTTCAGTGTCGAGCGGACGCTCAGTGTCGTGGGACAAATCGCTGAGGCGCTGCAAGCGGCTGCCGAACAGCAGATCGTGCATCGCGATTTGAAGCCCGACAACGTCATGCTCGTGAGCTCAGGTGACGGGATTGACCTGGTGAAGGTGCTCGACTTTGGCATCGCCAAGGTCGACATCGCTGGACGCGCCGGGTCAGAAAAGCCGATCACCCGTGTAGGGACCGTGTTTGGTACCCCCGAGTACATGTCGCCTGAGCAGGCTTCCGGGCAATCGGTGGATCCCCGGAGTGACTTGTACGCGCTGGGGCTATTGATGTACCGCATGCTCTCGGGGCGCCCAGCGTTTGTTGCGGATGAAGTGAGCGCAATCTTGATGATGCAAATCACTCAGCCGGCCCCGCCGCTGCCCGAGCCCGTACCAGAAGGCGTCGCCCAGCTGCTGAATGACCTGCTCGAAAAGGACGCGAAGCACCGAGTACAGACGGCGGCGTTGGTGGTGCAGCGGGTGCTCAGTTTGTTGGGGAGCGGAAGCCTGGCGGCGACGTCCAGGACACGCACTAAGTTGGCCTCTACGGCGCTAGCGGACTCGCGACCGCGCCTCGTCGAACGGCTGGACGCGAGCGTGGTCGGTAGGCGTGTGCCGCTCGGAGTCGGGCGTTTTCCGCTTTGGCGTGTTCTTGTGGTCGCCGTTTCTGGGGCAACCTTAGCGTGGCTCGGGGTTTGGCTGATCCCCAAGCGCGTGAGTTCACCACCGGTTGTTGGGGAAGTTCCGGCCCAGGTCTCTGGGGGGTCCGATCCGGCGCTTGAAAAATGGATCTCCAAGGCATTTGGAGGCGACGAAGAAGCTATCGCCGAGCTGGAGCGGCATCCTGAAAGCCAACGCAGCGTGCGCCAGTGGCTGGCGCTTGGGCGGGGACGCGCGAAGCTGAAGCAAGGGGAGAGTGCCTTGGCAGCTTATCGGGCGGCGCTAGAACTTGAACCGAGTGTCTCCGAAGATCCGATCTTGCGCCGTGAGATTTGGGCCGCGGCGAAGGAGCCCCCAACCGCTGAGCTGGCGCTCAAGCTCGCTGCCAAGTATCTGGGCGCCACCGGCGCTGACCTATTGTACAAGGTGTGGGTCGAGACCAAAGAAGTGACGCCTGCGACGACCCTTGCCAAGACGCTCGTCTACAGTCCCGAAGTACGGGCCGCGGCCTCGCCAGCCCTAGCGCTCCTGCTCGATTGGCGCGAAGCCGAGGGCTGCGACAAGCTCGGCTCCCTGCTGGAGCGTGCCAGCATCAGCGGCGACTACCGCGCGACGGTACTCTTGGCGCGGATGAGTAAAGCTCCG
>JBDKJZ010000570.1:0-3626 GCA_039796375.1 Pseudomonadota bacterium | reverse complement strand
TCCGTTTGGGGCGAAGACCGATGACCGCTTCGACGATGACGACGTTCCTAGCGACGACGACTCGAAGCTAGCTGATGAGGACGCAGGACAGCTCTCCGGATCAGGCTTAGATGCCAGCGTAGCACTTCCGGACGCCGCGGTTGACGGTGTGCACCCAGGCGACGGAACGACCCCTCCACCTTTCGGTGACATCAAGGTGACCCGTGCGGACGCAGCAACGCCGCCACCGCCCGAGTGCGATCCTCGTGCTAAGTGGAAGACGGGGAAAACTCCTCCGGAACTCAGCGGCGTAGTGACCAACGCCGTTTTCGATGTGACTCCCAACGGGGAACATTGGCTCGTTGGCATGACTGAAGGCGCCGAGGAGCAGCTCGTTTTGTTCGACTTCCCAGGAGCAGGAACCGTTGTCCCACTGCCGGACGGTTACTCGACCGAACACGGCGCTGCTCTCAGCGCGGACGCAAGAACTTTGGTACTTTCAAGGGTCGACGGCAGAGGTTTCGGGAGCGCGACCCGCGACGCAGCACTCGGCGCCTTCGGCAGCGTTTCAGCGACGCCATTCCAAGAACTCAACGATTTGGCAACCCAGAGACTGGTCAAGCTATCAAACCCTGCCCTCAACAACGCAGGGACGCGCTTCTACTACACGCAGACCGCCGTCGGCTCAGACCTGTTCCAAGCACGACTGACTAGTGGACGATTCGAGCCACAGGAGCAGCTGAACACGGACTTCCTCAGCGGCGACAGCCACTTCAAGGTGCTGTCTGACCTCTCGGACGACGAGCTGACGTTACTCTACTGGGACGAGCGCCCGGAACGCAGTGCGTCAGCTTGGCGCTCGACTGTGTCACTGCCCTTCTTGGACCCCACCACGCTGTCGACTCAGACTGAAGAGCAGGTCCTCGATCCGCATCTCGGTGGGAGCTGCACCACCCTCTACTATCGGAATACCGCCGGAGCCCTGTTCGTCGCCAAGCTCAATACCAAGTAGCTGAGAGACGAACCCGGGAGCAGCTCGCCCTGAGGGCAGCGCGCGTCCCCCCACTGGACGCGCACCTTCCCTAACTGCAGAGGCCGGGGCTTTCGCCCCGACGCTCAGATTTACGGCTTAGTGACCAGCACGTCGTCGAAGGTGACGCTACCGACCTCAGTGTTGATGGTCGCGGCGTTCATGGCAGCGCCCAGCGTGATGGTGTGAGTGCCCATGCTCAGAGACGCGCTCGTGAAGCTGAACGTGACCTCAGCTTGGTTACCGCCGCCTTCAATCCTTCGGACGTAGTCGGTCGCGCCGGCGCCGTAGAGGGTGCCGTCGATCTTGACCAGCGCCTCGACCCACTCGCCCGGGTCGATGCCCAAGTCCGACGTGATGCTGTACTTGAAGCTCACCGTTACAGGTCCGCTGCTCGTGGTCGTGAAGCCCTTACTCCAGCCACCCGAAACGTTGGTGAAGACACCCCCTCCGACGTTGACACTCAGCTTACCTGCGCTGAAGACACCGTTAGCAAAGTTGGGTTGGTTTGAACCTCGGAACGCGTTGTCCGCATAGGTGAAGCCCTCAGCGCTGGTGGCGAACGGGGCGTTGATCAGCGTGGTCGCGCTGGGCACGCACTGCGGGTACATCGCGTGAGCCAGGTCGCAGGTAAAACCAGAGCCAAGGTGCCGCAGATTTCACCGCAGCCGTCACTCCCACATTGCCATCGAGACAGCTCGGCGTGCAAGAACCGCCGCTGGATGCAACATTGACATCGTCGATAGTCACGCTGCTGCCGCCGCCTTCAATCCGGCGCACGTAGTCGGTCTGCACGGTTTGCAGTTGTGGATGGCCCTTCCCGCTGAGTTCGAAGAGGTAGAGCCCGCATTCTATCACCACCCGAAGGAGGAGCTCCCTACGGTGAACCTCGGTCACGTCCGTGTGCGGGTCATGATCGGATCAGCCTACGGGGTCAGCTCACCTGTCAAGCGCTACGGAGGAGCTCTTTACCTGGAGGCTCACCTGCGCCGCGGGCAAACCCTGACGTTACCCCCCGCCCCGGAACGTGGGTTGTACGTCGTCTCCGGAAGTGTTCAGCTAGATGAACAAGTCGTGGCCGCGCACTCCATGGCGGTGCTCTCCCCTGCATCGGACGGAACACTCACCGCCCACGACGACGCGATCGTCGCGTTGGTGGGTGGAGACCCAATGCCCCACCGTTTCCTTGAGTGGAACTTTGTCTCGAGCCGCCAAGAGCGCATCCTTGAGGCGAAGGAGGATTGGTGGGCCGGGCGGTTTCCAAGCGTGCCCGGTGATGACGTGGAGTTTATTCCACTACCGGACTGATCCCCGCCATTCGGCCCTTTACACCAAGACTTCGCGCCTTAAGCCCTAGGGATGAGCCGGCACCGCAGAATTACCGTGAAGGACACACTCGTGGTCGGGTTGTTCCTGAGCGCGGCTGCAGCCTGCAACCAGTCCCAAGAAGGAGTCCAAGCCATGTCGTCGCCCGCGGTTGTTGTGGATCACGTAGTCATCGACCATGAGGTCAGGCTGATAGATGGAACCCCGAAGAAGCTCAGCGATTATCGGGGCAAGGCGCTCCTGATTGTCAACACCGCGTCCGAGTGTGGATTCACCTCCCAGTACGCTGACTTGCAGAAACTGTACCTGGAGTACAAAGACCGCGGGTTTGAGGTGCTCGGGTTCCCCTCTAATGACTTCGGCTCTCAGGAGCCAGGGACGTGCTCGGCAATCCAAGACTTCGTGCACGAAAAATTCGCCGTGACGTTCCCGATGTTCGACAAGGTGCACGCAAAGGGACCCGAGATCGCGCCCTTGTATGAGGCGTTAACACAGCAGACTTCGCCGGAAATCCTCGGCGCCGTGAAATGGAACTTCACCAAGTTCCTGGTGAACGCCCAGGGCCAAGTGGTCGACAGGTTCGCGCCGATCACGTCTCCGACATCCACCCAAGTGAAACGCGCGATCGAAGCGGTGTTGCCTTAACGGACCTGCTCCAGTTGGAAGGTGCCAAACGATGACGGCACGTGGAAGTCGGGCGTGGTGGTCTCTGGCTGCACCCAGCTGATCCAGTCACGCACTAGCTCACCCTGTGCGTTCAGCGAAAAATCCGCTCGATAGACGCCGGCTCTCACGTTCTGGGTGTGTGCATCGAGCAGAGACAGCGCCCTGAACGTCGCGAGCGGAAAACTACCGGCCACGCGATAACCCGCGTGCGTTAGAGCGCCCTCGGCTTCGAGACCCGGAAAACGCCAGTCATTGTCGAACTGCCGGTAAAACTTCGCCGCGAAGTCGTGGACGCCCCCACGCGGATCGATCTCGAACCCGAAGTAGGCCTCAAGCGCGACATCTGCAGCGAAGAATAGCTCCACTCGGTCGGAGTCGAGCACCCGTGTGAGTGCATCGTCAGCCTCACTCAGCACCAGCTCCCGGTTCTCGACGTCGAACAGGAAGTGGAAACGATCTTGCCAAACCAGCGCACGGAAGTGGGTCCGGGGAGCGCGGCGAGCGAGCCACGGGTAACGAAAGTCTGCGAGCAGCTTGGCCCGGCTCCAGTCGCTGGGGCTGGCGTTTCGGACCAGGTAGTTCGGTCTATCGGGCGCCACGCGCAGTCCCGGAGCCTTCCCTCATG
>JBDKJZ010000569.1:0-3626 GCA_039796375.1 Pseudomonadota bacterium | reverse complement strand
GCAGATCCCAAAGGTGCCGTTGTCGATTCTCTCGAGAGCCTTCTCAATCTTGTCGAGCAAGTTCTTCTCGCGGCCCCTTAGACGAAACGTGAACGCCTGTAAGTACTCGCTCGAAGCCAGGTCCATCTCGTCCGGCAAGTCATCCGAGTCGAGGGTCATGTCGTTCTCTAGAGTTTGCTCAGCGCGGCGCACGATCTCGTCACGGCGGGCCTTGAGTTGAACTCCGAATTGCTCTAGCTCTTGTTTGGTCATCTTCATGTACTCGCCACTTCCTGCGAAAATGGGGCCACGGAGCTTACGGTCGGCGGCCTCCCACGTCAATGCGCGCCGGTCGCTTCGGTACAATCACGCACGCCGGCCAGCTGCGTGTCCCTTGATTACTCCCCCAGGGCGCCCTGGAGAAGCACTACCGCCACCGGCCATGAGACCGGCAAAAACTCAAAGACCCGCCTGGTATGCGCGCACCGCGTTGACCAGCGCGTCCGCTAGTTTCTGACGATAGCCTGCGGAGTCAAGCCGTCGCTCTTCCTCAGCGTTCGAGATGAATGACGCCTCAAAGAGCACCGCGGGCATCTGTGCTCCTGCCAGCACGTAGAACCCCGCGCGACGGACACCGCCGTCTCTAAAGTCAGGATAGTCCCCAGAGAGCGACGAAAGACTCGCGCGCTGCAGCAGTTGCGCGAAGTGAAGAGAGCGCTGCAAACTGTCCGCACCCATGACCTGACTCATGGCGGTCGCGAGCTGCTTCCCGGCCGCCGCCGACGCGGCGTTCTCGCGCGCAGCCACCTGCTGAGCCAGAGCGTCGCGAGACTCGTCCAAGACGAACGTCATCACGCCCTGCGTCTGCGCGCTCTCGCTGGCGTTGCAATGAATCGAAATGAACAAGTCAGCCGAGAATGCGTTCGCCTTCGCTACGCGTTCGTCCAAAGGCACGAACTGGTCAGTGTCGCGCGTGAGTAAAGTGTTGATCCCGAGTTCCCTCGCAATCAATGGCGCGGCGCGGAGAGCAACATCCAGGGCCACGTCTTTCTCCTGCAAGCCCATGTGGCCGACCGCGCCAGGGTCATGGCCTCCATGCCCAGGGTCGAGCACGATACGCTGCACGGCGCGCGCCCCGTGCAAAGGCGATGGCGCCCCCCGGGGCGGTGACTTGGACACGTCGATGACCAGTCGAAAAGGCTCCGGCAGGAAAAAGATGTGCTGGTACACTCGCTCCCGCAGGTCGAGCACGATCCGCGTCCCGCCATCTTGCCGTCCGACGCGTACGTGACTGACCAGACCCCCAACCTCGAACTGTGGGTCTCCTTCGTAGCTTGCGCCCTCGACGTCCACGAACAAGCGCGGCCCTTTGCCAGGCTCCGCGGGTAGTTGCCCAACTTCGTACACGGTCGGCTCCGACATCACGACCACCACACGCGCAGAGTCCTGAGCGCCGTACCGTTCCACGCGACTGACACGCAGGGGCCCTTTCGCCTGAAGGGCGACCTGCGGTGGGGCGTTGGCGAGCGCTGTCGTCTCTGGAGTTCTGAGGCTAGCCTGCTCAGGCGCCTCCCCCCCAAGGCCAGCCAGGACCTGCGCCACCAGCGCTTCGCAGGCAGGCGCTGACAACTTCGGCCCCCGGGAGCTAGCGCCGCTGGCCAGCTCCTTGGCGACCGCAACGAGCTGCGACCGCCGCCCGGTGCTCTCGGCCTGCAGAGCTTCGGCGCGAAGCCGCGAGGCACAATCGCCGGACCCACGCAGGGTCGAGAGAAGCTTCTCTAGGAGTACTGGGTCTCCTCGAAGTCGCCACTCTTTCTCAATTAATTCAACGTTCCTTGCGTCAATACTGGATGTATTTTCTAGGCGAAGGTCGGTGCGCTCAGCTGGGGGGAGGCGTGGGTCGCCGGGAACGGCATCGCAACCGGTGAACGCGGCGCCAAACAGCACGCCACAGCCAGCGTAGGCGAGCGCGGAACGGTGCTTGAAGCCAGCCCGGGACACGGCGTGTATCTAGCTCGTTCGAACAGACTGGACCACAATTCGACCGGACTCTAGGCTGCGGCCTAGGGTCAAGTGCCCGAAATTCTCGGGTGGGGGTTGGAGAATCCCTCGGGTGATCCGTTAGTGCAGCGAGGGACGATGAGTACACACCAGCGAACAGTCAGTTTTTGTGTCACCGGGTTCATACTGGCGTCCTTGACGTCCGCGCCAAGGGCGCAAGGGGTCGTAGACCCGGGTCCTCCGCCTGGCGCGGCTTCGCCGTCGACGCCCGGAACACCTCCCCCCGCGGACCCGCCGCCTCCCGCTGCTCCGGCCTCACCAGACGTCGAGCCCGCGCCTGCGGGCCCCAACCGGTCGTCGCTGGCCCCCGCCGAGCGGCCCTCGGCAACGCCAAGCGCGAAAGAAGCTTTTGAAGCTGGCGTCGCTGCCTACGACGCCGGCAACTACCCGCTGGCAGCGGACCAGTTCGCAATCGCCCAGTCCAAGAGCCCCCACCCGGACGTCCTGATCAATCTCGCTCAAAGCGAGCTACTTTGCTCCAGATACGCAGCGGCAGCTGGCCACTTCGCCGAGTACCTCAGGCTTCCCGGACGGGCAACTGACGAGCTTGCGCAGGCGGGCCTCACCGACGCCAGGGCGCGCACGGCCGAGCTGGTGATCTTCGCGCCCATCGGGAGCGAAGTTAGAATTGATGGGCTCAGCGTCGGTCGGGCACCTTTCAAGTACCCCCTGTTCGTGGCTCCCGGGGTCCACAAGGTGAGCACCGAAAAGAGCCAAAAGTCCGTGGAGGCCGGTGCCTCCGATCAACTAAAAGTGGACCTCACCGACGGCAAAGACGAAGCGGTGGTCGGGAACGACACGAGCGCCGTAGAAGTCACCGAAGCGGACAGCGGCGGGAGGACTCCCTTTCACGCGTGGTTCTTGGAAAACAAGATCGCGTGGGTAGGCGCAGGGATCAGCGCGACTAGCTTCGCGATCTCGGGGCTCGCTGCCGTCACCGCATCGCGAGGGTACGACGCGGCCGACGACGCAGCTGGCCAAATTCGTGAAGAATTCGGAACGCGGAACTCAGGTGGGACCCCCTGTGGTCCGCCTGCACTCGACGCCCAGTTCGACCACGCTTGCGAAGTGTACACGGCCAAGGTCGATTCGGGCGATACGTGGAAGACGACCAGTTTAGTCACCCTGATAGTTGGGATAGTCGCCGCCGGAGGCACGGTCACCTACTACTTTCTGGATCCCGGTGCCAAGGAGCCAGCTGACCTGAGTGCCACCTTGCTCCCAGTGTTTAGCCACCATGAAGCGGGACTCGCGCTCACCGGCACGTTCTAAATCAGCCAACTTGCTTGGGAAGCCACGAGCGGAACGTGCTCCGCGGAACCCGCGCGGCTCGGGCTGCGGCACTAATGTTTCCGTCGTAGCTCTCCAGCGTGCGCGTGGCCTCGTCAGCGGTGAGCGCCGTCCGCTTGTGCAGGGTCCTCGGCAGAGCCGCCTCAATATCGTGGAGTTCCACCACGTCACCGCGTGCCATCGCAGCTGACCGATAGAGCACGCTCCCGAGCTCGCGGACGTTTCCGGGCCACGGGTAGGAGATCAGCTTGGCCACCGCCGCAGGGCTCAGCTCCTACCCGTGGCCCGGAAACGTC
>JBDKJZ010000568.1:0-3640 GCA_039796375.1 Pseudomonadota bacterium | reverse complement strand
TCGCGTTGACCAGCAAGATCGCCGCGCTCGCCCTCATCCCTATTCCGTTTATCATCTACGGCGCTTTCTGGTTTCAATCGCGCCTGGCGACGCGCTACACGGAGGTGCGTTCTGCTGCGGGGACACTG
This sequence comes from Pseudomonadota bacterium, assembly GCA_039796375.1. Classification (GTDB taxonomy): domain Bacteria; phylum Myxococcota_A; class Polyangia; order Polyangiales; family Polyangiaceae; genus SZUA-265. The sequence goes on along the minus strand of JBDKJZ010000568.1, from coordinate 3,512 downwards.
AATGCGCGGGTCAGTAACAACCTGCTCGGGATCGCAACCATCAAGGCGTATGCTGCTGAAGAACTGGAGTTTTCCCGTATTCAGGAGAGCTCTGACGCCTACCGCGCGGCGAACTCTCGAGCGATCAACTTTTCCGCGGCGATCACGCCAGTGATCCGCATGGCGATCCTCGCGGGCTTCACGGTCACGCTGTTGTACGGCGGGTTTCTTGCACTTGAAGGGGAGCTTGGGGTCGGTAGCTACTCCGTCCTGGTGTACCTCACTCAGCGCCTGCTCTGGCCGCTGACCCGCCTAGCGGACTTGAGCGATCTCTACCAGCGCTCCATGGCGTCGGTCGCTCGGGTGATGGACCTGCTGGAGGCGCCGGTGACGATTCCCTACGGGGGACAGGCGTTACCGAGGCTTCAGGTGCGAGGGGCGATTGAGTTTGAGAGGGTGAGCTTCGCCTACGATGAGACTCCGGTGCTGAGCGAGTTGTCGCTGACGATCGCCCCGGGGCAAAGCGTTGCCTTTGTGGGAAGTACGGGTAGCGGCAAGAGCACGTTGGTCAAGCTACTGCTTCGATTCTATGAGCCGCAGCGGGGCAGTATTCGTCTGGATGGGGTGCCGATTTCCGAATGGCAGCTGCAAGATCTCAGGCGCTGCATCGGCTACGTGGCGCAAGACAGCTTCCTCGCGGACGCCTCAGTCGCAGAGAACATTGCGTACGGGATGAGCTCCGTTCAGTTCGCGGAAATCGAAGCCGCCGCGAAGGCGGCGGAGGTCCACGAGTTCATTGTGAGTTTGCCGCAGGGTTACGAGACTCAGGTGGGTGAGCGAGGACAACGCCTTTCGGGTGGTCAGCGTCAGCGTATCGCGTTGGCTAGGGCAATTGTGCGCGATCCGAAGATCGTCGTGCTGGACGAAGCAACGAGCGCTGTTGACAACGAGACGGAAGCGGCGATCCAGCGTTCCTTGCAACGTCTGATCGTCGGCCGAACGAGCTTGATCATCGCGCACCGACTGTCGACGGTGCGACACGCGGACCTGATCTGCGTCATTGAGCGCGGCACGATTGTCGAATCCGGCAACCATGAGCTGCTGTTGCAGCGTGGTGGGCACTACGCCACGCTTTGGCGGCTGCAGACGGGCGACGCCGCTACGTCGTTAGCGGCAGTCTAGCTACGCAAGCGTTCATCACGCTAAGGGATGGGGAACAAGGTCTTCAGCTCATTCGGCATCGGTTGCCGGCCGAACTCGGAGATCTCGAAGGCCTCGGTGAACTGAACCTTCGCGGACGCGTCCGCGCCGTAGGTGGCGCTCAGCTGGCTTCTTGCGGGCGCCACCGCGCGCTTTAAGTACGGCTCCCAGGTGCGCTCCAGCCAGTCGCGTTTTTGCGCAGAATTTGCTGGAACCGGTTCCGCGAAGCCTTCAATGTACGGCAGCCACTCGTAGAGCTGGGATGCGTGCTCGTGCAGCATCGACCACTTGAGAGGCATCACTGGATCGATGTTGACCGCGACGTCGACTCGAAAAGGTGCGGGCTTCGTGAATGGGTCAAACAGGTAAGCATAGACTGGGTTGTGACGCAGCGGGGGAACGTCAGGACAGATCAGCGGGACGGTGACCAAGTACGCCGTGTCCTGAACCAGTGCGCCAGTGTGGCGATGGTCAGGGTGATAGTCGCTCGTGCGGTGCGTCAGAATCAGGTCCGGCGCAAAAGCGCGAATTCGGCGAATCAGCCCATCGCGGAGCTCGATGCTTGGCGTGACGGCGCCGTCATTCACACCGTAAATCTCCGACTCGATCCCCAGAACCGCCGCCGACCTGCGCGATTCGTCCGCTCGGCGTTGCGCCAACTCGGAGCTGGTCATCTCGTGATGTCCGGCTCCGCCATCCGTCATGGACAGGAAGCGGACCTTGTCGCCTCGCTGGTGCCACAGGGCTGCGGTCCCCGCGGCCAAGAGCTCGCAGTCATCCGGATGAGCACCGATCACTAAGGCTTTCAAGGGGGCCACTTATACCAGAAAATGGTCGGCGAGTTCGCCTCGTCGCGCCAAAGGGTTCGAATCACACCTGGCCTTGGGTTAGCGGGCTCGTGCAGCTGGCTTAAGTGACGCGGCGGTGTGCCAGCGTGGGTTACTCGCAAAGGCGGCCGCACACTCTAGCGAACAAAACCAATACTGATGGCCCCTATACTGAAGGTTTCCCACGGCGCTGCGCCGGTCCAGTGGGACGCGACACACGGGATCAATAGGCGTGTCATAGTCGCCTAGCATGAAGCCGAGCGAGTAGAGGAGCACCGCGTCTTTCACGTTCTTGAGTGTGACTTCTCCTAGCTCGACTACTGCGACGCCGTGTTCGTCCGCTGCATTCGCGACGGCTCGTGTGCCCAAGACCTCACCGGGGTGCGCTTCAGCCGCGACGCGGGCGGCGAGGTTCACCGACGCACCAAACACGTCCCCATCGCGGACGACCGCTGGGCCGTGGTGGAGGCCGGCGCGCAGTGACGGGTAGTGGGCTTCCATCGCCACCGCCGTGAGTAGCCGCTCCGCAAATTTCACGCCCGCGGCGGGCGTCGAGCACGTGACCAAAACAGCGTCTCCAATTGTCTTGATCAGTGCGTCCTTTGGACCGAGCGCCCCACGCGTTAAAGCAAAGAAGCCCGCGGCCAAATCCGCAGCGTCGTTGTCGCCACGCGTCTCTGTCAGCGCCGTGAAACCTGCCAAGTCCACGAAGCAGAAGGTCGCTTCGATGGGTTCAGCAGGCACTGCCGGCGTGGGACACATGGCCTCATCCTGTCTCCAAGCGGGCCGAGCGGCAAATACTCAGATAAACATAGCTCACCTACACCAGCGAACCGTGTATGCTGGTTTTTCACGTCCCTCGGAATACCTGCCCACCTTCTCCAGCTGAGTGCTTTGGAACCCGCCGAGATCCAGTCAACAACGCGCCAGGTTTGTTACCGCTGTTTCCGTCCGGAGCAGCTGTGTTGGTGTCGAACCCTGCCACAGATACAGAACCGAACTCGGGTGGTGATCCTGCAGCACCCTCGGGAGCGCGCGCACCCTATTGGTACCGCCTTAATGGCGCACCTGGCGCTGCTGAACAGCGAGCTTCACGTCGACTACGAGCTCGGCGAACCTTCGCATGGCGAACACAACCGCCTGTCCCAAGCGGTCACGCTTCCCCCTGGGACTGGCATTCTCTATCCCGGACCGAACGCTATCCCCCTCTCGGAGCTCCCGCCCGAGGCGCGCCCTCAAACGCTCGTGGTGCTCGATGGCACGTGGCATCACGCGCACTACCTGTATCGAGACTGCAAGTGGCTGCATCAGCTGCCCTGCTACACGCTGCAGCCGAAGGAACCGAGCCGCTATCGGATCCGCAAAGAACCGGCAGAGCATTGTTTGTCTACAGTCGAGGCGATCGTCAGCGCGCTCGGTACACTTGAGCCGGCCCTACCCGGTCTGAGCGAATTGCTGACCAGCTTTGACCACATGATTGACGCGCAGATTGAGCAACGACAGCAG
>JBDKJZ010000567.1:0-3644 GCA_039796375.1 Pseudomonadota bacterium | reverse complement strand
AGACCAGTGCCTCGAGCCTGACACTGGCCGCAGCCGACAACGTGGGGCCAGCGCCGTAGAAGTAGCCGTAACGCTCTAACACCGCTTTGTCCTGAGCTGCCTCCGCAGGCTGGGCAGCGCTGAAGTGCGGTGCACTCAGGGCGCCGAAGCTCGGCGCGGCGCGGATCGAAAGTGACGACGCCAATGGGCCATGCTCGCTGAGCACGTCGACTGCCACCCCAGGCGCGTGAAGGAGACCTCTGAGGTCGCTGAAGCCTGAACCGTCATTGTCCCGGTATTCATAGGCGATCGACGAGGCCACGGTGAACGACGTGAACGAGCTGCGTGCTCCTGGAAGACGCGCTTGCCAGTGGTACCCAGCGACGAGTGCCTCTGAGAAGAGGTCCACCCCAAGAGCCGAGCCGGCGCCTTCGAATTCAGCCGCCATCGAACTGAATTCTGCTTGGTAGAACCAAGTCGACAGCTCGGCTGCTCGGCGGTATCCCGGAAGGCTCACCAGTCGAGCTGATGCTCGCGCGGTGTTCATAGGTCTCTCACCGGTCTCCAGTCGCACGCTGCCGAACCCGAAGTCCGCCGTGAAGTGGTGCCAGTAGGCGGCAGAAAACCCAAGCTCATCAAGGGGACCTGCGGGCGCCTCGATCCCTTCAAGCTCGCGATGACCGCGCACGGTAAGACCGAGGGTCCACGCGAGCACGCTCTTTTCGGAGGTGGCAGGTGCGCTGCTGACATAGCCGCCCAACTTGTGAAAGAACTCACCGAAAGGCAGGGCGGCTCCTGGCGTGACAACCATGTCGTTGATGCTGATCTTTTCATTGAATTCAACACCGAACTCCCAGAATACGGAGCCCGCTAGCGCGTACCCCCAGGATGGCCAAACTCCAAGGCGATTCCCACGAGCCAGCATGTAGGCGCCTGTCCCTGCCAGGGGATGTCCGAAGAAATTCATGCCGAACCCGTTGCTATCAAACCTCCAAGCTTCGCCGGTCAGGCGCTGCTGAGCGCTAGGATAGTCCCAGTCCAAGACGTTGCGGTCGTCGATCACATACCAAACTGCCCCCGCTCCATAGAGCGCGGCGATCTCTAACGCCGGCAGCCAATAGTTGGGCGCACCCAGCTCATCGGTTGGTGTCATCTCACACGGTGCTTGGGGTGTCGGATGGGGCGTACTCGCGAGTGGCTGAGCGAGGGCGCCTTCACTCATGCTCAGAACCAGAAGCGCGACTTCGCAGCGAAGCCGCGTCACCGGTGTTCGCCCCGTGTCACGGACTATCGAAGACTTCGATCACGCCGGCGACTCGGCGCAGGTGATTCACGACAACTAACGCCTTGAGCCTCAGCTTATGCATCTTCTCGCGCGCCTTGTCCAAGTGTTCATCCTCGCCGATGGTGACAGGATCGTGGGTCATGAGCTCAGCTACCGTCAGCTTGTCGACTGCGCCGCCCATCGAGCTCAAGACACGACGCACATCACCGTCGGTAATAATCCCGAGTGGTTCCCGGTTCTTGTTAACTGCAACGACCAAGCCGCAACCGCCGTCAGTCAATACGCGCAGTGCCTCTAAGAGACCGGTCTGCGGTGAAACCAAAGGCAGCCGGTCACTCAGCATCTTATCTCGCACTCGGCCGGTCTTGCGCTTGCCAAGCGCGCCGCCTGGATGACAGCGCAGCAACTCGTCGGACGTCAGGCCCCGCTCATTCATTGCCGCCATCGCGAGCGCGTCTCCGAGCCCGAGCGAGACGAGCGCAGATGTTGTCGGAACGAAATTGTGGGGGCAGGTTTCGCGCTCAACGTGGGTGCTTAGCGCAACGGTGGACGTCCGCCCCAGGACCGAATCGCGATTACCAACCAGCGCGATCATGGGGAGGCCGAGTTCCTCAAAGTGGGGCAGCAGGCTGACGACCTCCTCGGTCCCTCCGCTATTTGAAATGAGTAGGACGACGTCGTTCTCAGAAACGCGAGCGAGATCACCGTGACGAGCCTCGGCGGGGTGTAGGAAGAAGCTACGGGTGCCCGTACAGTTCAGCGTCGCCGAGAGCTTCCGACCGATTAGGCCGGACTTCCCCATGCCGCACACGACGACTTGACCGGTGCAAGCCACGAGCAACTGCACAGCCCGAGAAAAATCCTCATCCAATCTGAGCGCCAATTGCCTCAAAGCGTCGGCCTGGCTCGTTAGAGCAGCGCGTGCGAAGGGCAAAGCGTCTCTGGACAAACGTCTGTCCGCGATTTCACGCGGGAAAGCACGCAAAGTCATCGTAGTCTTTCGGTTAAGGGCCATGACGGCCATAAGAATGCCCGAGTGTGGGCGCGGCTAAGAAGAAAGATGGACACCCCGACCCTCTGAAGAGCCGGGAACCGGCGCTGAGTATAGCGCGGCCGGCCCTAACGCAAGACCGGGGTGACGCCTTTCTCTGGTGGAAACGATGGAATTCCAGATGTGCGGTAAGAGCTGATCGGTCAAATTAACTTAACATACTGATAATACTAGGTTATCTCGCCATTACTGGCGAAAGCGAAGATGCCACAGGCCCGGGATTCGCGGCCGTCGGATCTGCTAGCTAAGTGTCGACAACCCTCGACCGAGCGTTGATCGCGTCCTTTCTTTGCTCACCGCTTCTCCTTTCGTTCTGGTGCGACTGAGCTCGGCTCGGTTTTCAGCAGGCTGGCTCTGGGCTGTTGGGATTCCATATCCGCGCAGAGAGTAAGTCTCGACGTGACGCACCCGGCCGCGGCGGCTCACGTGGCCAGCAAGCGCACTCGGGGCCACCTCCGCAAACCGATTGAGAGCGCCGTCCAACTCTAGAGTCAGCCTAACGATGAACTGCGCTTATCCGGGCCGCTCGACCGTGCCGTCGGGACGCTTCGCGAACCGCTCGACGCCAGCGCCGTGAACTGGATCTGAGCTCGGCCACGGCCAACCCCCAAACTGGGTTTCTCGAAAGTCTGAGTACGCCTGACGGATTTCCAGCTCGGTGTTCATGACGAACGGTCCGCGCCGGGCCAAGGGCTCGCCTATCGGACGTCCCTGAAGCAGCAACAGCTCTGCTTCAAGATCCCCGTTTTCAAGCAACAGCGGCATCCCGGAGTTCAGCCCGAGCACATGCCCCACGCGCACGGCTTGGTCCCCCGCGAGGATACTCGCTCCCCGAAATAGATAGAGCGAGCGGGACAATCCACGCGCGGCAAGCGGTAAGGTCCACTGGGCCTTTGGGGCCATGCGTATAGTCCAAATCGCCACCTCGTTATCGTTCGAAGCGGCCCAAGAGTTCGGCGCAGGGGGCGGTGCGTGAACACTACCGAGACTCCCCGCTCGCAGGCTGACGTCAGTCAGGCGCCCGTGAAGATCGCGGTGCTGAACGTTTGGAATCGAGCCCGCCCAGAGCATCGAGAAGTGAGGCGCAACGAGCTTCTTTGAACGCGGCAGGTTGAGCCAGATTTGGAAGAGCTCCAGCGGGTTGTCCGCGCGAGCGTTCAGCAACGGGAACATCTCCGCGTGCTGGATCCCGGAGCCGGCGGTGAGCCACTGAACATCGCCCTCTCCGTAGCGAGCGGCGGCGCCAAGTGAATCGCTGTGGTCGAGCAGGCCCTTGCGAACCACCGTCACGGTCTCGAACCCGCGGTGAGGATGCGCAGGAAAACCCGG
>JBDKJZ010000566.1:0-3649 GCA_039796375.1 Pseudomonadota bacterium | reverse complement strand
GCTTGAACCTGCAGCTCGTCTGCGCCGTAAATACCCGTATCTCGGCAAAGCGGATGGCTTGACCACGGCGCTTCGCCGAGAGTTCGCGCCTGCGGCCTATTTGGGTTTGGAACTCGAGGTGAATCAGGCATCGCTAGGGACCGCCCAAGCCCAAGAGCGCCTGGGCGCCATCCTCGGAACGTCTCTCGCCAGCGTGTGCGCGTAGTCGTCATCCCCCGGAAGGCCACCGCTTTCTTGGTGATTGCCGTAGCCCTCGAGGGTCGCGATCGGCGATGCTTGGAGCCCGATGCTTACTTGGCGCTCTCTAACAATTATCGCGGCCGCGCTCGTTCTAGTGCTCCTGGTTCTGAGCGTCGCGCGAAGCCTGCCCCGGCAACGTACGCGGCGAACGTTGCTGCTCTTTCCGCTACTCGCCGCTGGCGTCATTGTGTACGAGCTCGGCGGAGCGTTCGCTCAGGCCCAGTGGTACCGCATCAGCTCTATCGCAACCGAGCTGCTCGGCATCGTGCTGCTCGTCAATCTGTCAGCTGTAGCCATTTTCGATATCCTGCTTCGCGTCGTCAAGATCCGCTACCCAGACATCTTGCACGATCTCGCGCTCGGCGCCGGATACCTAATAGCGATCGTCTGGTTGATGCACCGCGCCGGCGTGAATCTGGCGAGCATCGTAGCGACCAGCGCGGTCGTTACGGCCGTCATCGGTCTTTCGCTACAACCGACCCTCGGCAACATTATTGGCGGCCTCGCCCTTCAGGTCGACGATTCTATCCAAGAGGGCGACTGGATCGAACTCGAGAACAAGTCCCAAGGGCAGGTCAAGATGATCCGCTGGCGGCACACGGTCATCGAAACTCGAGACTGGGATACGCTGGTCGTACCCAATAGCCAGCTTCTCAACCAGGTCATCAAAGTTCTCGGCAGGCGCTCGGGCAAGTCGACCACCCACCGAATGTGGGTCTATTTCAACGTAGACTTCCGCTACGCGCCGTCCGAGGTCATACGATGCGTCGATGCTAGCCTCCAAGCTTCTTCCATTCCCGGCGCGGCTTCGGACCCGAAGCCCAACACGATTTGCTGTGACCTAGCTCGCGACACTGGGGATAGTTTTTGCCGCTATGCGGTGCGCTATTGGCTGACAGACTTAGAGCGTGATGACCCAACGAACTCTGCCGTTCGGGAGCGAATCTATGCGGCCCTGAAGCGAGCGCAGATCCCTCTGGCGCTTCCCGCTGCGACACTGTTCCTCAGCGAGGAAGGCAAAGAAAGCCGCGCACGGAAGGTCCAAAAGCGGCAAGACCACGCGCTGCGTTGCCTACAACAGGTCGAGCTCTTTTCATCGCTATCCGACTCCGAACGCTCCGTCTTGGCTGAATCCGCGAAGCATGCGCCATTCGCCCGCGGGGAGATGATCACCAAGCAGGGCGCCTCCGCCAACTGGCTCTACGTCTTGGTGGCGGGCCAGGCCGAAGTCCGAGTAGACCGCAACGGCGTCAACTCGCATGTAGCCACACTCAGCGCGCCAAGTTTCTTTGGAGAGATGGCACTGATGACCGGCGCTCCCCGAGAAGCGACTGTGATCGCCGTCACTGAGGTCGAGTGCTTGCGCGTGGATCGCGAGGACTTCAGCGAGCTAGTCAAGCGGCGGCCCGAGATTGCCACTGAGATCTCGAACATCTTGGCTGAGCGGCGCTTGGCGCTAGATGCCGTCGTACAAGGTCTAGCGGCAGGCCGCACAGAGTCTATTCAGCGAGAGTCGAGCCGCATCTTGAGTGCCATCAAGGAGATGTTTTCGCTCAGCGACTGAGCACGCCACGAGCAGCGCCGGGTTGCAAGCCCGCCTGGAAACTCCCATAGCCGATCCTCAAGGCGTCACCCGCCCAGGAGAAGTAGGAATGCTCTTGAACATCTTCATGTAGTGCTCCTTCACTGTTTCGAGTCGCACCCGATTGAAGAAGTTGCTGAACCCCATCCAAACTGCGAGCCCATTTAGGTCCGCGAACTGCGGCGGCAAGTACGCCGGCGCCGCAAGCACGCCATCCTGCTGCAGCTGGTAGAGCGCTGGAATATCGCGCAACGCCAGCTTGCCGCAAAACATTAACGGCACCATATACATATGCCCGGTTCCGACAGCCGTTCGAATGAAGTTGTAGTTCTCGATGAACCCCCGCGCATAAGCCAAGTCTTTCGTGAACGGAGCGCCACCTTGCCCGTCTGTCCCACGAAATATGCGGCCTACGTTGTAGCGTACATCGTCAACCGAGTGTCCGCGTGCCAGAAACTCTTGCGCGACCTCGCAGGGCCCTGCCCCTTCTTCGGCCCAGCTAATTCCCAAGACCCGATCGTTGATGCGCTGCGCACGAACGGGATAAGAGCGAAAGGTAAAGATCTCCATCATGACCGCGAGCCCCTCTTGGGTTGCGGTCACTCGCGGCGATCCTTTTGAGAGCCAGGTGCACCAAGGTTGACGACCTCCATTCAGGGTGGTGCCGACGTGAACCCAGGCTTCGTGCACTTCCAGAATGTCGATGTCTCGGCTAGAGAACATCGCGTCCGGTCGTAACTTCACGCGGTCTGCGCCGGCAGCGGCATCGGCGACCATCGCGTCAGACAACTCAGCAACGACCACATCCGCGTGGAAGTAGTCCTGAAATCTTCTGTTGAGCTCCGCCGCGCAGTACTCGGCGGTGTAGACTTTCGGAAACTCGACTCCCAAATGCTCAGGAAGGATACCATCCAGTATCTCCCCCATAAGCACCCCAAGTTCCCGCACGTTGGTGCTCTTGTCGAAGAAGAGATCGCGGCTGGAACCAAAGAGGCGCTTGCTCACCGCTCCGAACTCAGGCGTGCCACGCTTCTCCAGCAGCTCAACTACAGTCTCGTACTCACGGCAGCTCTCAAGCAGGATCGCCCCCGCAGGATCCGATTCTCCAAGCTGGAGGAGGACCTTGGTCTCAAGCTCCTCGAATTCTCGGCGTTTAGTTCTGGGTTCGAAACCGAGATCGATGTGCGCGTAGGACTCAGGTGTGAGCCGCGGTGGCGTCTTGAAGTCGCTGGCTACAAAGGCATCCATCGTCTGCCTGGGCCACTGAATCGAGTTGAGGATTCGAATAGGCCGCTGAAGGGCGACCAGCTCGTCCGAGAGTTGACGAATGCTGGTGCGATAACGTTCCGCGGGTAACACAACCCCAGCCTATAGGCGACCTGAGGCTTGGCAGCAAGGATGCTGCCGGATTCGAGGGCGGTTTTTCCAGCTCTACGACTAAGCCGAGTCTGTGGGCACGCCCCGCGAAGGAGCGAACGACGCGCCATGCTCTCGAAACACGCCGGGTACCCAGCAGAGAAGTGACCCCGACGACGGGTTTCGTACGTACCTATTGGTCAGCGCAACGAGCGCTTCTTGGCTAGATTTAAACCGCTCAAATCGTTGATTATCTACGACTCGATTGAGTGGTGCCGTAGGCGCAGATAGTGATGTTCTGGCACCGGTATGCGCCGCGAGACGACGCTGCCCGTAGCTAAATGCTCAGGTCATTGCACGTCGACGCTTTTCGCGAACCTCTCGGCGAGGCGCTCGTTCTACGGGGGCAGTCGTTGGAGCGCTCCAAACGACCTCCACAAGACCCTCGACAAAGGGCGCTTCAAGGATGTG
>JBDKJZ010000565.1:0-3661 GCA_039796375.1 Pseudomonadota bacterium | reverse complement strand
CACTCATCACGGCTGCTCGCGAAGCCAAGCTGGCGGGCAAGCGTGACCAGACGCCGCGAGCCAGCCGTGGATAGTCTTGCACGGCCTGACGCAAGCGAGGGATCACGAACGCGAGCGCGCTCGTCCCTCTGAACGAGTGCGTCACGGAACCAGCGGTTCCGCACAGCAACATGAGCGCGTCGACGCGCAGCTGGGTCTTTAAGGCCGCCTCAAGCACAACGGATACCCCAAACGAGTGCCCCACGAGCACGACACTCGAAAAGCCCAGGGCGGCGCAGATGGTCAGCAGATCGTCGGCATGAGCGCTGACTCCTAGGCGTCGCTCGTCACGTGGCTCACCGCTCCGCCCGTGGCCTCGGTAGTTCCAATGAACCAGACTAGACTCGGCGGAGGAAGCCGGACTGAGCTGCTCCCACAAGTGGCGATAGATGAACCCCTCACACAGAATGCCGTCGCAGAGCACAATCCCTCGGCGCCCTGTTCCCCTGCGGCGAACATAGAGACTCGTCCCGTCCTCCGCTGGAATCAATCGCTCGTCCGCCAAGAATGCACACCTCGTAGACTCGGGTGCCCAACGGACTGTGCTTGGGCGCGACGCCCCGGAAGGTTCCCCCAGCCGCGCCCCAAAACGCCCAATCGCCAGCTGAGCGGCTACGCGGGCCGCATCAACTCCCGATGGGGCCTACAGCATATCGTGCTTAGAACCGCCCTCGTCCTCAATGTCGTTGACACTGGGGATCTTCTTGATTTCGAGGCGAGCGATCTTCCATGCGCGCTGAACGATCCACGAGAGTGAACGGTCAAGGCGCGCCGCCTCGTCCTTAATTTCCTGCAACATCGCCTCTGGAAAATAGAGGCTTTGTTTACGCTTATCACTACCGCGCGATGAATTGTTGTCGGCCATCTGACTCCGTCCCTAGATTACGTAGATAAGGTGATACCGCCATATACGGTGGTGCCACGTGCGGAATAAGGGTGTCATGCGCCAATCATCCTTGCGACGCAAGAAAGTTTCACCGCCGCCACGGATTTTGACTGTCTACTTTCAAATACTTGTCGCTCAGTTGCGGTAGGCCCAAAATGTCGGTCCTTAGGCTGGGCTTACGGCCTGCTTAGCGTGTAAGCCTATGTGCAGTCGGGTGCGCGTGCCTGAGTTTCATGTCGCCCAGATACCGAACTGGCCCAAGAAGTGTATCCTCACAGCATGTGGCAACGGCACCTCGCCAAACTCACCTGGCTTACCGCCACAGCGTTCGTAGGCGGCCTAGTGTCGACGCACCTGGCGACCGCGACTGCCGGCTCTTCGAGTCCCTACGACTTGATGCAACAATTGGCAGGCGTTTTGGTCTACGTCGAGAACGAGTACGTCGACCCCGTTGACCGTTCACGCCTGCTTGAGGGCTCGATCAAAGGCATGGTAGCGACACTCGATCCCCACTCGGCCTACTTGCCGCCCAGCGCTTATCGAACATTCCAAGCCGACACCGAGGGCGAGTTTTGGGGAATCGGCGTCGAGGTCGACTTTCGTAACGACGAAGTCACGGTCATCGCACCCATCGAAGGCTCTCCCGCTGCCCGCGCGGGGATTCGCTCCGGCGACCGGATTGTCGCGATCGACCGCGCCGCTGTGCGCGGAAAGAGCTCTGAGGACCTCGTACAGCGCATGCGCGGCCGTGCCGGCACGAAGGTGCTGGTCACCATCCGACGCAAGGACGCGACTGGCCTCCTCAACTTCAACGTAGAGAGACAGCAAATCGCCGTGTCCAGCGTCGCCGCACGAGTGTTGCGCGACGACGTCGCGTATGTGCGAATCAAACAGTTTCAAAGGGGGACTCACTCCGAGCTCCTGGAAGTGCTCGGAGAGCTACGTGGCAAGGCGGGCTTCGCGGGCATCATCCTCGACTTGCGCAACAACCCGGGAGGACTGGTGAGCGAGGCCGTGGCGCTGGCAGACGAGTTCTTGGAAAGCGGCCTAATCTACACGACCCGCCACCGCGGCGAAGTGGTCGACTCGGTGAAAGCCACAAGCGGCGGCGTGCTTGCGCAGTCCCCACTGGTCGTGCTGGTGAACGAATTCAGCGCTAGCGCGTCAGAGTTGGTCGCTGGCGCCTTACAAGATAACCGCCGGGGCACGATCGTCGGCGCTCCGACGTTTGGAAAGGGCTCGGTGCAGTCGATCATAGACCTGCCGGACAACGCCGGGCTGAGGCTGACGACGATGCGCTACTACACACCGAGCGGCCAGGCGATCCAAGCCCGAGGAATCCGCCCCGATGTGTTGGTCGAAGCCGCATACGTCGAGGACAAGAGCTTCGGGGCGGTGCGGGAAAGTGATCTTGAAGGACACCTGGCAGCGGAAGGCGACGCTCCTCAACGGTCGACGAAGCCGACACACTCACCTGAAAAGAAGGTGGAGGAAGAGACCGGGGTCTCGCCCACCCACCTGGGAGTGGCCCGGACGATCCCGTTCGATCCAGCCGGCGGCCCCGACTTCGCCCTCTCGATTGGGTACCAAATTGTACGCGGTGTACTGAGCAGCTCACGACGCTAAACCCGGCGCCATCAGGGCACCCGATGGCTAGAGCTTGGGTCGGTGCGCGAGCTAACAACGGACGAGGCGCGCAAGACCTCTCAGCCGTGGCATCACGGGTCAACCTTTGCTGGACCGGCTTATCCCCGGTGCGGCTCTCGATTCCCCCATACTTTTCCCTGCTTGGCGGCGTTGCGCTGGCGGAAAAGGTGCTACTGGTTGCGCGCCGATGGTCCAAGGTTTTTTCGCAGTCCTCACCGCTTTCGTCATCTGGGGCTTCGTCCCCCTCTTCTGGCGGTTGTTGACAGACGTGCCGGTGCTCCAGGTACTGGCGCATCGGGTGGTGTTTTGTGCGCTCATCGTGGTGACTTGGCTCAGCGTGCGTGAGCGCCTCAGCTGGCTCGCGCCCTTGCGTGCGGCGCCGCGGCTCACTCTCGTCTTGGTCGTCAGCAGTCTCCTTCTTGCGGCGAACGGCGGCCTGTATGTCCACGGTGTCACCAGCGGTCAGGTGGTCGCGACGAGCCTCGGGTACTTCATCAACCCCTTGGTCAATGTCTTGCTCGGCGTCGTGCTGCTCCGCGAGCGGCTCACGCGCAGCCAATGGATCGCCGTCGGTTTGGCTACGCTCGGGGTCGCTTATCTCTCCTACAGCGCTGGGGCTTTGCCTTGGCTATCGCTGGCGCTGGCTGGTTCGTTCAGCGCCTATGGCCTCATCCGAAAGAGGGTCGCGTTTGGGGCGCTTGCTGGCCTCGCGGTCGAGTGCCTCTTGTTGTTGCCATTGGCGTTCGGTTACCTCGTGTGGGTCGAGCGGGCCGGCGTCGGCGCATTCGGTCATGCGGGTCTACCCACGACCGCGCTCCTAGCCGCAGCCGGGGCGGTGACGGCCCTGCCCCTTGCGGCCTTTGCGTACGGGGCCCGGCGTTTACCGTACTCGACGGTCGGAATCGTCCAGTATGTTGCCCCCAGCCTGCAGCTTGCCTGCGCAGTCTTCGCGTTCAAAGAACCATTCGCGCGCGACCAGCTGCTCGGGTTCGGGCTCATCTGGAGCGGCCTCGTCCTATATGCGTTCGATGTATTGACTCACCGAAGAGACGCGCCTGCCTCGGTGTAGTTCAGCCCGCGGTGTCCAGG
>JBDKJZ010000564.1:0-3665 GCA_039796375.1 Pseudomonadota bacterium | reverse complement strand
AACTCGACAGGCAACGATAACCCCACGAACGACCCCGTTGCCGCGGCTCCAAAGCCCGACACCACCGAGCCGAAACCGGAGCCGATAGATGATCCAGAGCCGATGGCTGATCCGGAGCCAGCGCCAATGGCTACCCCGCCTGCCGAGACGCTGCCGGAGGTTTGCGCTGGGTGTTTAGAGGCCCGGTGCGCTCAACAGGCGCAGGCCTGTACGGCGAATGACGGCTGCGCACGCCTCGTAGCGTGCGCAACTACCTGCGCGGCGCAGGGGCAGCTCTGTGTGTTGGGTTGTCTCGCAACGAACCCCATGGCGGCGCAAGCCTTCACCGGGATCTTCGAATGTGCTTCCGGCTCTTGCGCAGATGCTTGTCCCGCCGGCATGTTGCCAATGACGATACCCATGGCAGCACCGTGACCGCTCTAGCTTCAGCTTTCGCGGGATGAGATTGTGCGGAGGAAGGAGCTACGGAGCCAAACGCGTGGTTGGAGGACGCCAAGACCAGCTGCTCACGAGCGCAGCAGAGGTACTTACGGGAGCCCTCGCGTGCATCGCGACCTCCGAGCTCAAGGCGGGCGCCGTGCGAACACCGCTCTGAACCGACAGCTTCACGCCCGGTGCACCCGTGGGAGTCAGCGGAGCGCCGCCGCTTGGTCCGCACGCCGAAACCCCGACCAATTCCACAAGAGCAGAAGCCCCCAGGACACAGCCGACAGTGAGCGACACACGCCACTCGCTTTTGCTCCAGGCGCTTTGCCAATAAACGCGGGGGAATCGCCGCGCTCTTGGCCGTCCGCCGAACGATAGCTACCGACATAGGAGTTCGCTTCGGGTACCGAGAGCGGCGCGGCACCACGCGATCGTTCCACGCGCATAGGTTCAAGCCCTCTCTCTAGTTTCATGGTCAAGATTTCCCGCTACGGTGAGCGTGGCTTAGCGCACTAGCGAACCGTGTCCTAGAAGGGTCGTCCTTCTCTTCGAGACGTTCAAACGTTCCACCCTCTCCATTCGTGTATCGGGACACGGGACAAGCCAATTTGTCAAAGCTCAGCGTGGTTTATATCTCGCTACCAGCGGCGGGCAGCCAGGCGGTCAGCTCTGGCTCTTCGCATACTTTCGCTCACTGCCGACCTTCCGCGTCAAGGCCGCCCGCAGCACTCCCTCACTCCACCAAATCCCACGTGCGGCCAACACCCAGCTGTATCGCTAGCGGCGACGAGAACTCACCGAGGGGCTCATGGCCCTCAATGATCTTGCGATACACAGGGACGCGGACGTTGAGCGAAAACTGAGTCTCCGCCCAGAGCTGGGAGAGAGAAGCCTCGGCGTAGGCCTCAGTGCGCCCGAGGCTCGCATCTTGCCGGGACACCCCTTGCCAGTGCTCAGCGGTTTCATGGAAGACGCCAATGCTCAGCCCGCCGGACAACTCCGAAACGAGCGTCGCTGTTCCGCCGAAGCCGGTCTGAACTCGCCAGGGCGACCGATAGCCGTGAGTATTTTCGTAGAGGGATGCGGCGACTTGCGCAGACCACTGCCAGGTGATGGGATCAAAATATCGCGACGCCTCTAGCGCCACGGTCGGGTCGAACGTCCCGCTGCCCAACTGAATGTGCTGGTGACGGATCCCTTGATCCCCGAGCTCGTACGGATCTTCCTCGGTGCGCCCCAAGGGCACACTGACCCCCAGTCGAGCTGCCAAAAAGAACTGGCTCGCGAGCGTCCCGTAGCGTGCCAGCAGCAGCGGATCGCTCAGGCCAAGAATGGTCTCATTCCTGTGGTGCACGTCCGCATCGAGGGGGACATAGGGGTCGCCGCTTGGCGTCGTGAACTCAATGCCGTTGGTGACCATGCGGACCGGCAGCTGAAGCTCGAGACCGAAAGCGTCCGTGAGGCCGTACTCCGCTCCAAGCCGAAGCTCGATGGGGAGCAGCGTTTGATCGTGCACGTACTCGCGCTGCACGGGCACCTCATGGCAGTCGTTGAGATCGGCGCAGCCCGCCGGGTGGAGCACCGCCACGTGGGTGCTAGAAAGCGTCGCCACGCTCCGCAGTTCGCCCTCGGACAAATAGCCACCGCTGGCCCGAGCGGTGGCGAGAGACGGATTGCGACAGCCAGCGCAAGCGGCAGCCACCTGCGTGTGCAAGACGCTCCCGAGCGGCAACGCCGCTAACAGGACTCTCACCCACCAGTGTTTCAGGCCGCTCATAGCGCCCTCCCTGAGTCCAGCAACTGATCCAGCTCGCGCAGCTTCGCTCCGTGCACCTCGCCTAGCTTCTTCCCATCCGGTCCGTAGACGATCAAGAGGGGCAGCTCAGGAACCTCGCGCAGCCAACGCTCGGCGATGGGGCTCTCCCACGACACGACGTTCAGCTTACGGACCGCGATATCTGGGCGGGTTTGAAGCTTCGCAAACAGGTGCTCGTCCACGGTGCGACAGGGCGGGCACCACTCAGCCCCGAAGTCGAAGACCGTGAACTTGTTCGCCACAGCGTGGGCCTCTAGGGTCTTCAGGTCTTCGCCCTCGGTGACGATCTTTTGCACGTCCGCCCCGGCTGCGGGCTGCTCGGCGGGTGAAAAGTCGAGGTCCGGATGGCACTTCAGGCATTGCGACTCCGGCACGTTATGAGGCCCGCACCAGTCCCCTTTGGCACGAAAGGCCGCACCCTTCGAGGAGTCACATTGCACACACACGCTCGCCGGCACGCGATGTTCGCAAGCTATCCAGTTCTTGTGTTCTGCGATGCTCAGCGAGCTTAGCTCGCCGTGGGGGTGCTGCGGCCCGGCGCAGCCCAAATGAAACAGGGGGACGGCTAGGCAGACTGCCCGGCGCATAATCTTCAAACTCATGAATCTACTCCACTCACCGCGCGTAGCGCAGCGTACTCGTAGCCAAATCTTAAACAAAGGCGGCGACAGATCGCCAGCCCGCACCAGTATTTTAACGCGTGCTTAGCTACGAGCGCGAGGCGGCCGATAGACGGAGTTCTTGGATCCCGAGGCGCGGAGCTCCTGTGGTCCGGTTTCGCGCAAGAGCACGCTGACAACCGGAGCCAAGCTCAGCAACCAATCTACGTGCATCGGCAGGACCGCGCGGGTGCTGCTGCAACATCCGCAGGTGGAACAGTCCGAGTCACAGTCGCCACAGCCGCCTACGACCGAGTCCTGGCTGGCGCCCGTCAGGGCTGAGGTCTCAAAACCGGACTCCACGTCCGCATGCCGATCGGCACAACACCCGTGCGCGGCGGCTAAGTCGGAGTCCGAGGAGCCCGACTGAGCGACCCCTTGGACGAGCACCAGCGCCACCCACAAGCACAGCACACTGAGCCAGCGCATTCGGAGGCAGCAGCGGGCAACCCGCGTCACGCGTGCCCACCGGGCTCGCGAACGGCTAAGCTGATTCGGCGCGGCGCTCACCGGGTGAACCCTAGCTCCCCTCACGCAAAATGGCCAGGCACGGCTCAAAACGGCAGAGGCTCGGGGCGCTCTTTCACGGCGAACATCGCAGCTTCAACGGCCTCCTCCGAGAACCCGCAGTCCGGAGTTTTACTCATCCGCGCCAAGAGTACCGTCGCGCGGTAGTCGCCGCTGATGCTGGCACGCTCCAGCAGGGAGCCGAGCTTGTCGCAGCCCTCGGCTTCGCGCCAATCGAGCAGGAGCGCTAGGGCTGG
>JBDKJZ010000563.1:0-3666 GCA_039796375.1 Pseudomonadota bacterium | reverse complement strand
TTCCGAAGACGGGTATGCGGAAGAGCTCGGTCTTGGCGACCATCCTGAGTGGCAATTTCAGGCCTTGGAAGAGTACCGGGATGTCGTAGTTGCTTTGATGGTTGCTCACGACCACGTAGCTGCGCGCCGGATGGATGTGCTCTTCTCCGTGCGTGATAATGTTCACCTGGGCGTGCGCAACCAGTCGACGAGACCACTCATCGAGGCGTCGACTGCACGCGGAATAGTCCGTCCGCCCCACGAGCGCGTCGTAGACCGTCGGAACGCTGATGCGAGCGGTTTCGAGCGCCGCGTGAAGGAGCACACCGTAAGAGGGCACGGCACCGAAGAGACCACGGCGCGAATCGGTTGCCAAGGGGCTGTTGGCGGAGACGCACAGCAGGCACGCGGCACGCGTCCGTCGCTATTTGGCCTGCGACCCACTGGCCTGCCCGAACCCCACCGCTCCATACCAGCATGGTCGATTCCGTGATGTCGGAATGGGCACACGCGTGGTACGACCTCTGCACCATGCGGGTCTCTTGCAGGAAGTGCCCGGCGAAGTACACGATCAGCGACGACAAGGTCCGCGGACGGCGGGTCAAGATCAAGTGCAAGCGCTGTGGCAGCCCAATAATCATCGAGGGCGGTAGTCTCCCTCCAAGCGCGATCTCGGAATCGGAGCCCCCAGCGAGCGAGGCGCTCGCAGATTCGGTGCCGCCCTCCACAGCTGCTGCGGCTAAACGGTCGAGTCCCCCTCCTGAGCGGCGCGTCGCCTCACAGGAACGCCAGGCTACGCCCTTCGCTCGGGAAGCACCTAGGCCCCGAGTTGACGACGTCCCCCGAGACTCGCTCAAGGAACGCCACTCGCTCGATGCGCTGGCGAGCACGCTCGATCAACGCGTCGGGGGTCCGCCGAGCTACGCGCCCCCGCAAGAACGCGGGGCTGTCGCTTCCGATCCGTCGTCGGATCCACCCGCGGAAACGGCAAGCCCCGGACGCGCGAAGCGTGCCGATCCTGCTGACTCGAGCTCGGGCCAACTCGGGCCGAGCAATCAGTCCGAGCGTCTGCTCGCCTCCTTGGCGGAGCTCTCTTTTGACGACGAGACGGTCGCCATGACGCAGCGCGAGCTACTCGCAGCTGCTGATGCGATCCGGGGCACTTCGGAGCCCCCCGCGGCAGAAACACCGCTGCATCAACCTGCGCCAGGGGTCCCCGTTCCGCGCAACCTACGCGCACAGAGCCCACTCACCAAGTCTGCCGGTGACGCGCTCCGCGCCACTCCGAAGAACGACCAGGTGTCGACGCTGTCGCGGGGTCACCTGTCTTCCCACGCAGCTGAGGTCAACACCCCGGTGGCCGCGCGCGCCGCCCTTAACCCCAATGCCAGCCTCACCTCCGGGGCCTTGGCTGCGCGTGACGTTATGCCTGCCCCGCCACCGGCAAAGTCGGGGGCGGGTTGGTGGCTGCTGATGTTATCAATCTCAGTGACTGGATTGGCAGCTGGTGCGCTCACCACAGAGGCAGGAAGAGCTCGGTTCGGCGCAGTTCTCGGAGTCGATGCACCTGCAGCGCCAGCTTTTAACACAGAGGCGCTGAAACCGGGTTGGTTGACCGCCGAGGCCACCGCTGCTCGGTGTTTGCAGCCAGGCGACGACGCGCTCTCTGGGAGCGTGCGTGTTCGTTTTAGTGCGGCTGGCGACGCAGCTGAGGTGGCCACCAGCGGGGAATTGACCCGCTCCAAGCAGCTGGACTGTGTGCTGCAGGCGTTCCGTTCAATTCGGGTCCCAGCCTACTCGGGCCCAGTCGCCATCGTGAAGAAGACGGTCAAGCTCAAGTCTCGCTAGTTGTTCAATCGCGGTCGAATCAGGGTCCTATCTCTATCAGCGTCCCTTCATCGAAGGTTTCGCCCGAGTAGGCGCCGTGCCATTCCTCGGGTACGTCTGGGCTCGTCCACATGAAAGCGTATCGCGCGTCGATCGGTGAGAGATTAACGCATCCATGGGACCGAGGCCGTCCGAAGTCATCGTGCCAGTAGGCGGCATGCAGCGCGTAGCCCCCCTTGAAGTACTGCACCCAGGGCACGTCACGCAGTTCGAACTCGCTATCCGCCACGTCTGAGTCCATCGTGGTGGTGACGTGTTTCTGGAAGATCTTGAATGTCCCCTGTGGGGTGCTGTGCGTCGTCTTCGGATCTCCGAGCCCGTCGCGCCCGGTCGAAACCAGAGTCGCGTAAACGGGACGACTCCCCTCCCACAGCACCAGGGTTTGCCCCGTGATGGAGATCTGGATCCAGCGGCGCGAAGCCGTAGCGTACCAGGGGAGCTTTGTCGGCTTTTTTGCGGTCTTCAGGTCGTCGCTCTTCAGCCACTTGCCGCTGCGCGCCTCAACCATCATCGTCCCGTGGATCCGTTTGGATTTGCCGCTGAGCGGGATGAATTCGCGCCAGCCCAGCGTCTCTCCGCGCTTGAGCTCCCCATCTTCATAACTCCACCAGCTCGCCCCTGCCTTGCGGGCGAAGCCCACAGGTAGCCCAACCTCTTCGATGCTGGCGCCGTGAAAGGGCGAACCCGAGTCCGCCTTGAGTTTGTCAGCGGGCAACAACCGTCCGTCAACGCTAATAGCGAAGCGTCTCGACTGAGCGCGTTCGTCCGCGATGAAGCTCCCGATCAACGCGACCCCTGCGTGTCGGCTCACACGGCCCGCAATCACCGCGTAGGGTGGAGCCTGAAAGTTTGAGATATTCGGGATGAGCCGCTTGCCGTCGGCCAGCCACCACGGAAGCTCGTCGGTCCCGTCTCCTCCGAAGCGCTCGCTCTCTCCGAGGGGCCTGGCCGTCTCGGGGATCTGCGTTGCGCCGAGGCCTTTTTCGTCCAGCGGGACATCGTTGGCGCCAACGTCGAGCGTGTCCCATTGCTTTGACAGCTTCGCCCAGTTCCGGAGGTGCCGATCCAGTCGCATTTCTTTCTCGAACTGCTCCTTCTTGTCGGGGACCTTTAGGTAGTTTGGAGCCACGGCCCGGACGAACGCATAAGCGTAGGGCATCGGCTTTTGACGATCCGGGGCGGCTTGAATTGCGCGCGCTAGTGGGTGGTCGAGGTCTGTGGTCGCCGTAGCTTCGGCGCAGACGAAACCCACGGGCCTGATCGCGTACCACCCCCCCGGGCAATCTTCTCGCGAAACGGGCTCCACCGAGCGGGCAGGACGGGCACCGATACGCAAGTAGCCCACCGCTTCACCCTGCTTAGAAGGCCCGTCAAGCACCGGCACCGTGAGCGCCAACGGCGCCAACTTGGGACCATCACTCGGCGGAACGGGGAGCCCTTCAAGAGCATTCAGCTTCGGCTCTACAAGCGCGTCCGCCGCAGTGGAATCGGGCCGCTGGGGCTCTGCGCCATTTGCGCAGGCTAGGCCTAACATACTGACTGAGAGCCACGCCGTTGCCGACGGGCACTGGCGGAGAAACGAAGGAGCTCGCATAGTCGGTGCCCTGCCACACGCAGCGCGCGTGGGCCCAATTCTCGGCTGACCCCAACCCGGCACCGCTGATGCCCGCGGCGTCCTCTCGCCGTGCCCGCGCAAGCCCGAAACGAATGAGAAACCCAGCGACCCCAACGGATCTGAATATTTCCTGTTGGACCAGCCCCAAAACCCGCTATTGAACACTTGCGGCAACGCCGCCCAGC
>JBDKJZ010000562.1:0-3671 GCA_039796375.1 Pseudomonadota bacterium | reverse complement strand
GTTTTCGAGTTCGCTCAGCCTACTGAGTAGAGTCTATTCAGTAGACTACCGAACACGAACTTAACTACCGCCATTTAGTGTTTGATATTAAACACTTGTATCCCGGGTTAACCCGGATTTCTGCGAGTCTTCCCAATAGTTAATGTTCGCGCCGAGGGGGCAAAAGCTGAGC
Organism: Pseudomonadota bacterium; assembly: GCA_039796375.1. GTDB lineage: Bacteria > Myxococcota_A > Polyangia > Polyangiales > Polyangiaceae > SZUA-265. Next base: position 3,499 of record JBDKJZ010000562.1, on the reverse strand, counting down.
GAGCACCTCAGTCAGCCTGAGGATGCTCGCAGCATCCGTGCTCTCTCCCAAGCTGAAGCGCACCGCCCGCTCGGCGCGCAGCCTGCCGTGCATCGCCGCTATCACCTCGGAGGGTTCGCTCGTCCCCGCACTGCAGGCGCTTCCGCTCGATACGCGGATGTGATGTAGATCGAGAGCTGCAACCAGCTCTGGGCCCGGGAAGTCATAGAAGGAAAGGTTCGTCACGTGCGGCAAGCGCGCGCCGCAGCCGTTTACGTCCGCGAACCCAGAACAGGCAACTTCTAGCTGATCGCGCAGCTCCGCCAGGCGTGCCGCGCCGCTCGTTTGCCGCTCGAGAGCCCGCGCAAGTGCCACTCGAAAGCCGACCGCTGCGACCGCATCCTGAGTGCCTGGTCGTAGCCCACGTTCCTGTGCTCCGCCCACCAACACCGGCGTCGGGGGTGGGCCACGAAAAAGTAGCGCGGCTATCCCCTTCGGCCCCCGGATCTTGTGAGCGGACACGCTGAGCGAGGTCACGAGCTCTAGCTCGTCCAGGGAACCCTTCCCAAGCAGTTGCACGGCATCCACATGCAGGCGCGCCCCATACCGACTCGCGACCTGCGAGATGCCCCGTATAGGCTGCAGGACTCCCGTCTCATGGTTGGCGGCCATGACCGCTACCGTCACGTTTAGGCCGCCCGGTAGTTGGGTCAGCGCGGCTTCGACGTCCGAGGCGGACACCAGGCCTTCAGGGGCAACGGGAAGCCAGACAACCGGTCGACCCTCTCGCGCTAACCGGTCGGCGACCCTCACGACTGACGGGTGCTCTAGGCGGCTAGTCACCAGCGCTTCACAGCCGCTCAGCGCAAGGTTGTTTGCCTCAGTCCCACTGCCACAAAACAGGACATCACGGCTAGCGAAGTCGAAGGCGCTGCCGAGCGCCTCCCGCGCCTCTTCGAGCGCGCCACGAGCACGGCGGCCACTGCCATGCACACTCGCCGGATTACCCCAGAGCTGCGTCTGGGCCTCGGTCATCGCTGCGATCACCTCGGGTGCAAGCGGACTCGTCGCATTCCAATCTAAATACAGCTCATCAGAGCTCATCACGGAAACCCCCTAGGAGCAAGACAGTCGCGCGGCCAAGACTTGACTTGCCAACTCAGTCGTCGCGCGCCGCCATTCGACGCGCATGCTTGGCAAAAACCATGGTGAAGCTAGCCCCCTGCAGTAGCTGCCCGTCGACTTCATCGTTCGCGGGGGAGCGCAACAGCACCGACCCACCGTGGCCCCTGGCGACTCCGCGGACCACGGCGAGGCCGACGCCAGCACCGCCAAATTCTCGGGTCACCGAGCCGTCGCCCTGGAAAAAGGGCTCGAACACACGCGTCTTGAGCTGCTCAGGGACACCTCGACCGGAGTCGGAAACCCGGATCTCGTATTGGTCGTCGCCCCGAGTCGTGACCTGAACGAAGACCGTCCCGCCTCGCGGCGTGAACTTCGCGGCATTGTCGAGCAATTGCTCAAAGGCGCGACCCAGTCGCTCGGGATCCCCGACACCCGGCAGCTTGTCGATAGGCATATCAAATACGAACCGGATCGCGCGGCTCTCGAACTCTGGGGCCCAGCGCGCAATCGACTTCTTCACAATGGGCGCCAAGTCGTAGTCCTTGAACAGGAAGCGCATACGATCCGTCTCGATCGCAGTCACGTCGAGCAGGTTGTCGATCAGCCCGCGTAACCTGGCAGCGCATTCGTCGACGGAACGTAGCGCTTTCCGCTGAGGCTCCGTCAACGGCCCCAACTCACCGTCGCACAAGAGCCGGACGTAGCCGACGATCGGCGTCATCGGCGTCGACAGCTCGTGGGAGACGTTTCGGTAAAACTCCTTTCGCGCTTCGTCGAGTTCGACCAGTCGCTTGTTGGCGTCGCTCAGCTGCCTGAGTTTGTCCTCGAGGTGGCCTACGATTCGCTGGCTTTGTTTGCGCAGCGTGTCTTCCGTCGTGGCTTGGGTTGGAAGCTCGGTCAGCCCATCCAAGTAGCCGCGAATGGTCGCGACGAACGTGCGCGCGTTGATCGGCTTTTCAAGGAAGCCGTCACAGCCCACAGCGAGGCTCGTCTCCTTATTCCCCTCAGCCGTGATCGCTACGATCGGCACATTCTTGAGTTTCGGCTCCGAACGCAGGCGGAGCGTCACCTCGTAGCCGTCGAGGCCCGGGATCGCGATGTCAACGAGTACCAGATCGGGCGGGTCCGCCAGCGCCTTGCGGATCCCCTCCATCCCATCCTCGGCGTCCACCACCTCGAACCCCGCGGGCACCAGAATCTTCCGAACTAACAAGCGGTTCGCGGGGTCGTCTTCAATGTGCAGAATCTTGGTCACCGCCTCCGAGCATCTGTGATTCCGACCCCCTCGGCAACCCTTGCGACGTTCCGCTGCGCTTGGAACGCGTTTGCTGCGGGCGTCAATCAAAGTGCCGCGCTACCCTCAGGAGCGTTGGGAACATTAGCCACGAAGCGAATCCTCATCGCCGAAGACGACCCGAAGATTGCGGAGCTCATCGGCCGCGCGCTTCAGCGTGAATTCGTCGTTGTCTGCGCCGCCGACGGCGCGGAAGCTCTAGCCAAGGCAACTCGAGAGCCCCCAGATCTTCTCCTCACCGACGTGATGATGCCGCTGATGGATGGGTTTCACTTAGCGCGACAGGTCCGCTTGCTTCCCGGCCTGCAGCGCCTACCGATCGTTTTCCTGACCGCCGATGACCGCCCGAGTTCCCAAATCCATGGGATACGGCTCGGCGCTCGCCACTTCATCAGCAAGCCCTTCGTCGTCAAAGACCTGATCGAACGGGTACGCGCAATCCTTGGCCCATAACCACCGGCCCCGAGACCGACAAGCTTTCGGCTCCCCTGACTCGAGGGCTCTGAGGATCTTTTGACCGGTTGCCAAAAAGCGACGCAGACTGTGAGGAAGTTCTGCAATACGGTCGTCGTATGGTGACGAAGACCTAACCCTTGGCGCTCGCCTGGGGACTTTCGCTTACTCTGGAGGAATCAATGAAAGCTTGGCGTACCTTACTCGGACTCGGATTCTGTTCACTGCTCGCAGTGGGCTGCACGGTGACCACCGGCGATGGTGTTGACGACGATGACGCACCTGCGGACGACACAGGCAAGGACGACGCACCTGCGGACGACACAGCCAAGGATGACGCACCTGCGGACGACACAAGCAAGGACGCAGCCGTCGAAGACGACACTCAGCCTGACGTCGACGCAGGAGAGCAGCAGCCCGAGCCAGACGCTGCCCCCAAGCCGCCACCGACGGAGAAATTCGAATGCGACCCGAAAGCCAAAGACGCCTGCGAGGCCTGTATGGCGACCAGCTGCTGCGATGAGCGAGCTGCCTGTGGCGACAACGCCGTCTGCGCTAAGGAATGGTCTGTCATCAAGGCCTGCATGGACAAGAAGGACCTCGGCAACAACGTCAGCGAGGAGCCGGCCGCTGACCTTCAAGAGTGTA
>JBDKJZ010000561.1:0-3676 GCA_039796375.1 Pseudomonadota bacterium | reverse complement strand
ACCTTCGTCCACGAGAACGTGCGGCACTTTATCAACGGGTTTCGCTACGACGCGCATCCGATGGGCATGCTCGTTGGGACCGTGGGGGCGCTCAGCACGTTCTACCCCGACGCCAAAGACATCCACGACCAGGCCAACCGCCGTCTCCAGATGATCCGCCTCATCGCCAAGATGCCTACGCTGGCCGCTTGGAGTTTTCGGCATTCGCAGGGCAAACCCTTCATCTACCCGGACAATGCGCTCGGCTACACTGAGAACTTCCTGCAGATGATGACCCGCGTGGGCCTGAACAAGTGGGAGTCCGATCCGGATATCGTCAAGGCTCTGGACGTCCTATTCATTCTGCACGCTGATCATGAACAGAACTGCTCGACGAGCACCATGCGCGCCGTCGGAAGCTCCCACGCGGATCCCTTCTCGGCCGTGGCAGCCGCATCGGCAGCCCTCTACGGGCCGCTGCACGGGGGAGCCAACGAAGCCGTTCTGCGAATGCTCAGAGAGATCGGCAGCGTCAGCGCCGTCCCCGACTTCATCCAGAGCGTCAAGGGGGGCTCAGGTGGGCGTCTGATGGGCTTCGGACACCGGGTCTACAAGAACTACGATCCGCGGGCACGCGTCATCAAGAAACTTGCGGACCGCGTCTTCGATATCGTCGGGAAGCGCAACCCCCTGCTACAAGTTGCCCTTGAGCTGGAGAAGATCGCGCTGAACGACGAATACTTTGCCAAGCGCAAGCTGTACCCGAACGTCGACTTCTATTCGGGCCTCATCTACGAGGCCCTGGATATCCCGGCGGACATGTTTCCGGTCCTGTTCGCCATCCCACGCACCGCTGGCTGGCTGGCTCAGTGGGAAGAGATGCTGCTCGACAAGGACCAAAAAATCGCGCGTCCAAGACAAATCTACACGGGCCATGCCCAGCGCCAGGTGAAGAGCCTGGCTGAGCGTTAAGTCATGTCTACCGCACGCGACGTCATCGGCAAATTGCAACAAAAGCTGCAACAGAAGCAGTCCGAAGCCAAAGAAATCGACGCGACCTACCGGTTCACCCTCCAGGGTGATGGCGGAGGAACCTGGTTGCTCAATCTGAAGGACGCCGTCGGGATCAGCGAGTCCGATGGCCCAGCCGAGTGCACGATCACCGTCAGCGCCTCTGACTTCGTCGACTTGTTCGAAGGCCGAGCCAACGGACAGCAGCTATTCTTCGGCGGCAAGCTGCGCATCGAGGGGGATATGTCGCTCGCGCTGAAGTTGCAAAAGCTGACTGAGCTGATGCGGTGAATCCGGTCCTTCACTTCCTCGGTCCGGAGGGAACTTTCGCGCACGCGGCGGCCCTGGCCGTGCAGTCACGCGAGTACCCAGGGGCGGTGCTGAAGGCGGTTCCTACCATCGTTGGCGTCTTCGAAGAGGTCTCTGTGGTACCGGGTTCGCTCGGCGTGGTGCCTATCGAGAACTCCACAGAAGGCAGCGTGTCCTTCACCTTAGACGCGCTATTGGAGCATCCAAGCCTCTATATCATCGGGGAAGAGGTCGTCGAGGTCGAGCAGTGCCTCTTGGGCACTGGCGCACTCAGTACTATCAAGACCGTGCATTCGCACCCACACGGGCTCGCGCAATGTAAGCGCTGGCTGCGCGCGAACCTCCCCCACGCGAGCCTGGTCGCCAGCTCATCGACAGCGGCGGCGGCATTGGCCGTGCGTGGCGACTCGGAGCACGCCGCGATCGCTAGCGCGCTAGCCGGGCAGCTGGCGGGGCTGAACATATTGGTCCGGGGAGTTCAGGATCGGACGCGCAACGCGACCCGTTTCCTGGTGCTCGGGCATCAGCCGGCCTCGCCCACCGGAAACGACAAGACCAGCTTGGTTTTTAGCACCCCACACCAACAAGGTGCGCTGCACAAGGTGCTGGGGCTCTTCGCCCAGCACGGGATCAATCTCTCAAAAATCGAGTCCCGGCCTATGCCGGACGCGATGTGGCAATACGTCTTCTTCGCTGACTTGGCTGGGCATCAGGACGACCTGCCGCTGGCATCCGCGTTGAATCAGCTGCGTGAGCACGGGCACATGTTGCGCGTGTTTGGCAGCTATCCTACTGCGCCAGGCTTCGCCGCTCAGGCCTGACGCCACAGGACGACAGCATCACCGCCTTGTCCCTGACGCCCGAAAACGTCTCCTGTCGGGCGGCGTCGCTACGCGGCTAGCACGCCACTGACCGAACCTGGCTGAGGAAGCTGTTCACACGTCCTCAAGGCTTCGCGAGCTCCAAACCAGCGTGCCGTCCCCCGCCTGAGCTATCAGCTTCGCAGCGTCAGCCACATCAAAACCCAGCAGTGTGACCAGCGAGCTGAGAACGGCGCGCTCGCTCTCGCTGCGCTCACCGTCGGCAAGCGTGAGCAGAGCCGCGTTCGTGAGCAAGAGCTCCCGATCGTCCTGAGAAAGTTCCGCAACGGGAATGTCTGACTGCAAGGACCGTCGAGCCCGCGCGAACTCAAGGATCTCGCGCTCCTCCTCCTCGCTGGCATCGAAGCCACACAGCAGCCCTTCGATGACGCCGTATTCTCCGTCTACGATCTTGCCGTCAGCCCACGCGACAGCCACTAGTGATTTGACTACGTTCTTCTCGCTGGGAGTCATGCTTGGTACCCCTGGTAGATGACCAGCCTCGTGTCTTGAGTTCTAGTGGCTTGGGTGCCGGATGGGAGACGGGTCGTCAATGGACAGGGAAACGCAGTCAAAGGGGGACCGCAATCCCCCAACCGCGCGACGACACCCTCTAGCCGCTGCTTTACTCTCAGTCGCGATTCATGAATAGACGCAGCACGTACCAGAACATCAGGGCCACCGATGAAAACAGCTCCAGGGCCGCGCCCACGTAGCGGTCTTCAGGAAAGTGCCGAATGATGTTGGACGTGTCGTAGAGAATCGACGCGCCAGCCAAGCCGATCATGGCGACCGAAAAGAACACCCCGAGCTGAAACCCGAAGATGAGCGACGCGACGATGGCGACGAGCGCCAGGATGCCGCCCCACTTCAGCAGGCTGCCCAAGAAGGAAAAATCTTTGCGTGAGGTGAACGCCACGCCCGTCAGACCAGCGAACCCAACGAGGGTGACAAGCCCTGCACTCTGAATTGCGCCCGGGAATTGCGCGTCCGCGATAGCCAAGAGCGGCAAGAACACGATCGCTTCGGCGAGCACGAACCCCGCAAGCGCCAGATACTGCACCGGCAATGAGGCAGAGCCATAGGCCATGCGGCGCCCCAGCCACCCGACGAGCATGAACCCGCCCAACACGACGAGCCAGTTCCCCGAGAGGACCGAGGCGATCGGCATCGCTAGCCCAGAGGCAAACAAGGCGTACTCGACGCCCGCGAACGCCAGGATGGCTCCGAACAGGTGTGCGTACGTTCGAGTGATGAAGCGAGCGCGGGTCTCTACGGATTGTTTGTAGACTCCGCTCAGGCCGGCGGTTTCAGGTTGTGCGAAGCTCATGAGTTCTCCTCAGGGGTGGTCGGTCTTGGTCGTGTAGCACCAAGGTGGCGGCAGTATAGGGCAACTTGGTGCCTGGTGAACGTCTGGCAAGTAGGCGCTAAAAGAATGCTGCATTCGCCCAGTGCACGAAATCGGCAAGAGCAGCACTTTATCCATCTATTTCAAACATTTGCAAAGCTGAGACGAC
>JBDKJZ010000560.1:0-3676 GCA_039796375.1 Pseudomonadota bacterium | reverse complement strand
GTTCCCCATGGGTCCACAATCAGCGAGTGGCCGAAGGTTCTACGCGCTCCGTGCTGTCCCCACTGTCCGGCTGCGAGCACAAAACACTGCCACTCGATCGCACGGGCCCGAAGCAGCACGTGCCAGTGGGCCATTCCAGTCTGTTCAGTAAAGGCCGCAGGTAATGTGAGCACCTCGGCGCCCTGTTCACTCAGTGCCTTGTAGAGTTCACTGAATCGGAGATCGTAGCAGATACTCAGACCGACTCTGAAGCCTTCGACCTCAGTGACGACGACTCGATTCCCGGAGGAGGTCGCGTCGCTCTCCCTAAGCGTCTGACCCCCAGGCAAATCGACATCGAAGAGATGCACCTTGCGATAGTAGGCGCCGAGTGTCCCTTCTGGGGTGAATACGGCAGAGGTGTTATACGGCCGCGCCGGATCCGGGCCGCGCTCCGGAAAGCCCCCACCGATGACCGTGATCTTTAGCTCGCCTGCGAGCCGCGCGAGACACTCCGAAATCGGCCCCCCCGACTGCAAATCCTCGGCGAGCTCGCGCTTGGTCGCTTCATCTCCGAAAAACGCGAAATTCTCAGGAAGCAGGACCAATCGGGCGCCCAGCTCTGCTGCCCGCCAGACCCACCGGGACACCTCGATCAGGTTCTCGGCAACGTTGGGCCCACTCTGGAGTTGGACGGCGGCGGCGCGGAGCGAGTCTGACATGGGACGCTCCTAGCACAACCGGCGCTCAACTGACGGCCCGCTGCGCCGCGTCCATGCGGTGTCTCTCGGCAAAATGGAAAAATGCTCTACCGATCGCGGCCCGGTGATTTACCCTGTGTGCCCAGATGACCGAGATCAGCACCGGCGCGATGCAGCAATTCAACTCGCCGACCAACCCAAGCGGCGGTCAGAGCGCCGGGTTGATACTGCTCTATGCCGAGTCATTCGCGCAGTTGCCAGCTGTGTTCCCTATCACCGCCACTCGGGCCCTGATTGGCAGAGAAGCCCCTGCGGACATCGTCGTCCCGGTGCAGGCGGTCTCCCGCGTGCACGCTGAAATCGTGTACGAGCGTTCCGGCTACACGCTGCGCGACCTAAACAGCACGAACGGCACGTTGCTGGATGGTCATCAGGTGCGTGAAGCCCGCTTGGAGTCGGGCCAAGAGGTGCGGGTCGGCGACGCCATCCTCAAGTTCGTGGACCACGATATCGCGAGCTACGGCAGGTATCGACTCGACGGCTCGATGGCCTCGGAGCAACGCCTGACCGCACAAAACACACAGTTTGTTGGTGGTTACCAAGTCGACCGCATCGCGGCCGAGGTGGACCGTATCGGCGCCAGTGTGCTCAGCGTGATGCTCCTCGGTGAGAGCGGCACCGGCAAAGAAGTCGTCGCGCGCGAACTCCACCGCCTGAGTGAGCGCAGCGGAGACTTCTGCGCGGTCAACTGCGCGGCGATACCGGGCAATCTCTTGGAGAGTGAACTCTTTGGGTACAAGCGCGGGGCCTTTTCCGGCGCGGATCGGGATAAGCCCGGCCTCTTTCGAGCCGCTCACAAGGGGACCCTGCTGCTCGACGAAATTGGCGATATGCCTCTGGCTGCGCAGGCAAAGTTGCTGCGCGTGCTCCAAACCCGAGAGGTATTTCCGCTGGGCTCCACGCGAGCCGAGCCGGTCGATGTCCGCGTCATCTGCGCAACCCACCGAGATTTGAAGCGCATGCAGCAAGAGAGCAAGTTCAGACCCGATCTGTTCGCTCGGCTGAACGAGTACCAGCTGCGGCTACCGCCGCTACGGGATCGGAAGGAGGACGTGTACTTGCTGCTCAAGTCTTTCCTCAAGCGCCACGGTCGTGGGGATCTGGAGCCAACCTTCCGCTACATGACCGCAATGCTTCACTACGACTGGCCGTACAACGTCCGCGAGCTCGAAGCCTGCGCGAAGCGCTGCATTGCGCTCAGCACCGGACGAACGTTAGAGGTGGAACACCTGCCTGAACCGATCAGCGAAGAAATGGAAACTTACGGGAGTTTGGCGCCCGGCATCCCCACGGAGGACTCGACAGGACGGGGGGCGCCATCGGAAGCCGACTTGATTGCGCTGCTCGACCGCCACCAAGGCAACGTCGCAGCCGTGGGTCGCGAGCTCGGCAAGGCCCGAATGCAGGTGCATCGCTGGCTGAAGCGCTACGATATTTCGCTTGACGACTACCGTTAGGGCTCAGGGCAGGCTGGTCGGTGGTGGTAGTTGCTGATCGCTCCTCACGAAACGCTCGATGTGCTGTCTGAGCGCTTCGTCAGCCGCTCCGCAGCGTGAATCCACCGTACCTCGCCGTACGCCCTTGCAGCTCTTCCGCCGCAGCTCTTCAGCCCTGGCGAGCGCCGGGTCGGCACGCAGCGCCTCCTGCTGGGCATCCTCGATCCAGTTCCACTCCACCGCCGCGATACGCCGCCGAGGAGGGAAGTCGGACGACACCTCTTCTTCGGTCAGCTTGACGCACGTCCCGTTCCAGCGAAACGCGTAGAAGCTCGCACCGGAGCTCACCTGGATTTCGCCGCCTGGGTTAGAGTCGGACATGAGCAAAAGTACCTCCTCGCCGGGGAGCAGGCTCTCGGCGTCAGTGACGCCAGGCGCCGTCGTCCAAGCTTTGGTTTTTGAGCGCACGTACGCACGCCGCCAGGGCGTCCCTGTACGGAACCAAGCGAACGCAACACCCAAATGGGTTCCCTTGCACAGGCGCTCCACATAGGCCGCAGGGGGATAACAGTCTGTCACTGCGGGTGTTGCCACGATCGCGGTTGTCCCTGGAGTGCCGGTCCGGGAAGCGCAGGTCATCGGCAAAGCTGAGTCTCCCTCAGGAGGAGCGCTGTGCTCGAACCGACGCATCAGGGCCTGGCGGTGCGCCCGCGGCTCCGTCGTTGACGGCCCCGTTTCGCCTTCGCCCGCACTCCAGGTGACCTCCGTCTCCGCCGCTTGCGGGGCGTCCAGCTCGGAAAGTGCCTTCAGATGCTGGGCTTCCTCCGCGGTCCGCTCAGCTTGGACACGTTCGGTTCCCGAGAGCGAACTCGGCGCCGGCGCCAGTATCCCGGCTGGGGCTGGGGCTGTGGGTCGGGAGAGCGCCGGACCCGAAACCGTAGACGGACGCTCCTGCGCTGAAGCCCCACAGCTGAGGAGCCAGAGTGACAAGAGGTGCGGCAAGAACGAACCTCGACTCGGCGTAGACGCTTCGAGCGCGGTCCCGCATTTCCCTCCTAGAGTCATCATCATGGGGAGTTCAACAGCTGGACCGCCACTGTCAACCCATCGTCCCAAGAATCGTCGTAACAAATCTTAAGGGCGTGTAGCCACGCTACACGTCGAGGTCCGACGCCTCGTCTGCGCGTTCCATAATGAAGCGAAATCGTGCTGATGGGTCCTTACCCATTAAGTCGCTGACAATACGATCAGTCTCCAGACCGTCAGCGATCTCGACGCGAAGCATCCGACGCTTCGCCGGATCGAGGGTCGTTTCCCACAGCGTCTTCGGCATCATTTCCCCGAGGCCCTTGAAGCGCGTAATCTCGACCTTGGCGTTGCCCTTGCGGTGCGCCACGGTCAGTCGTTCTCGATCGGCCTCGTCCGCGGCCCAATAAGTCTCCTTGCCGATGTCGATGCGGAAGAGCGGCGGCACCGCAACATAGACTCGCCCTGCCCGGA
>JBDKJZ010000559.1:0-3703 GCA_039796375.1 Pseudomonadota bacterium | reverse complement strand
TCGGAGCAGGCAGAAAGCTACGACACCGGTGTCTTCCACATGATCGGTGGTGGCGACTTTTTGTGACCGTCGCCAAGGAACTCATGGGCATCTGTTTGGACCAAAAGCGGCGTGAAGAGCGACTCCGGGAGTTGCTCGATTTCCTAGAAACAGAGGCGCCAGACCCCAATCGAAATCGACAGCTGCTGGCCGAAAGAGCCTCGAACGGAATCAGTGCCTTCGCTTAAGCGATCACGGATGATGATAGATTGGATGTGCATCGTGCTTGGCTTGTTGGCTTTCACCGCAACCATGCACGATGTGCTTCGACCTTTCCAACCCTGACGGCCAGGGCTGCAATGCAGGGCGCCGGCCTTCTCGCTAAACGCCGCGCTTCTCAGCTGTGAGTCCCCCAAATGGGCTCGGCCGCGGATTCGTGAGCGTCCAATAGCTGGCTGCGAAGCCCTAGCCCCACGGGCTCACTTCCCGAGAGCGACAAGGCAGGACGCTCATGAGTCCGTGGCGAGCATCGTGCCGCTCAAGACCCTTTGGGAGCGGCTCCTTCGCGACGGGGGAAGTTTGCTTCAAATTGGCCTATTTCACGCGCCTGAGGCGGAGTGATGGGACTGGGTTTGGGACAATACCGTTGGCATAGACTGCGACGTGGTTTCTCTGGTGTTCACACCGCAGGTGGTGGGACCAGTAGTCCTCGAAGTCGCCCGACGCGTACAGCGCACGCAACTTGAGTACAGCTTCTGCGCCAGCCACTCCCCAGCGCGCACCACAGCAGTCCAGACGGTCTCGCACCAGGTGGCGGCAGGCACCTTCGATTACGCCGGACGCGATGGGGAGTCCGGCGGCGAGCGCAGCGCCGAAGCGCATATACGCACGACGCTTCTTGAGATACTTGGCGCAGGTGTCCACGGCTTTGCGATTCGTTAGACCCCGGAGTGTGGCGCTGCGGCGCATGCCAGCAGCAACCTGGCTGGGGTCGACGCCATCGAGCAACATCCGAGCGCGCTCAGTTACCCAGCTTCGGGCGCCTGCGCTACCGGGGTCGTGGAAACAGTGCGCTGCTTTCCATAGGTACTCCATGACGTGAATGAAGTCGCAGACAATGGTGACTTGCACCCCGTGCCGTTTAGCCGCAGTGTTGATTGCTCCGAGCTGATGCAGCTGCCCATCAACGAGCACTATCCACCGTCGGCGCCGCTGGGGGTCACGACGTAGTGCCTCACGAAAGCCCTCATCAATCACTTCGGACATGTCGCGTTCCACGCTGGCCCACACGCGCTTGTTGACGGGTCGAGGGCGCTTGGGCGCCTCATCCGGACGCACCAGGCGAATCGAGCCCATGTCACTCACGATGTCGTCGGTCGTGCGGATGTGCGGCTCGATGCTGTACACCGAGGCCACCTCAGCCATGCGCTTGCTGTTGGCCTTCTCACCCGCCTTGAGTCTGTCCGGCCAGACTTTCGGCTTTAATGCGTCTTCGTCCGCTTTGCGACGAGTCAGCTCGCGAAGACCGTCACGACGCATGATGATTCCTGCGCCATCGAAGGTGAGCACCAACAGTTGCTGGTCAGTTTCCGCTTCCCACTCTCGTGCCGAGTAAAACGTTTCGAAGTCGACAGCTGCAGCCTGCGCAAGTTCCTCCGCCTGCCGCTTGGCGACATGTGCGCCGGTCGTTGATTCGGATGCGTTCCACCGCTTGGTCGAACGAGCCGCGCAGTGCTTCCTCAGCTACTCGCCGTCGCACGCCCATCGAATACGAGTCTTGAGACAACGACAATGCTGCGTCTTGAGGAGCGAGGCCGGTGACGCCTGCAGCCTGGTACAACAGACGCGGAACCACCACGTTGCCCACTACCAATCTGAGGATGCGCGTCGCCAGACGCCCCTTCGGTCGCTCCACCCCATCAGCCCCTACAACACGCACCGGTTGCTCGGCTTGAGCCCGCAGATCCATGTGTCCTTGGATGACATCCCTCGCAACCTCTCGCGCCTTTTCGATCACGTAGGTCTCAAGCTCGCCGTGGGTCTGGTGCATGGATGTCGCGGAGCTCATGTGACGCTCTAACGCGAAGAACTTCTCGCGCGCTCGCGAGAAACCTGTCTCCTGCTGCTCGACCGGCTGGTATACTGTGCTCATCGGGGCTCCTTGGTGATGTATTGTTTTTGACAACTCATACCTAGCCAAGGTCGGAGGTCCGCCGTCGCGGCTCGAAGCTGCGAAGCGCCACTCCAGCGCCCACAAATTCTCCGGAAGACCCACAAGTTAACATTTACTCCTGGTGATGTGCCAAGTACGCCACGGTGGCGAGACGACTCTTCGAGTCTGCCGTCAACAATACAACAGCGAAGCCATGAGATATTCAGCGTTCCTACCAACTATCGCAGGAGTTATTGCAGGCGCCCTTGCCGGTGGCGCCGTCGTGCTGTTGACCTCCTCCGGAGAGTCCATCGCTACAAGCGGCGCGACGAAGTCCAAGACCGCCCCCCACGCAGCCGGAGACGACGCAAAGACTGAGAGAGCAGCCTTACGCAGGCAGATCGCGGGAGTCCGGTCAGGACAACCCGCGGACACCGACACTTCCGAAAAGATCGCAGAGCTTGAGCGGAGACTGGATGAGCTGAAGGGCCCAGCCACCGACCCTGACCAACTGCTCCACGAGGTACGGGCCAGGTCCGAGCGTGCCCGTCAGGAATTTACCGAGCGCGTTGCGTCCTTCGAACGTGACACCGTAGATCCCGAGTGGGGACCCGCCACGACCACTCTTCTCACAACTTCCCTGGCCGACGTCGCAGCAGTCGGGGGGGGATACAAGGCAGTCGATGTCAAGTGTCGCATGGATAGCTGCAAGGCGACCTTGCGCTGGGATTCTCGCGAGCGAGCGGAAGCCGGACTAGCGGAGACTGCTAGCGCTCCCCTCAAGACGAACTGCGGGCGAACGGTTTCGTTGAATGACTCCGAAGCAGAGGACGGAAGCCAGGAAGCCACCCTACTCCTCGACTGCACTGAATGGAGAGCCAGCGGAAGCGTGCCGCTTGAGGCGGTGATACCTAACGGCGCTTCGCAAACCGCCCTCAAGTAACAGTGATGTGCGTCCTAGCTGGAGCACGTTTTGAACAACAACAAGAAAGGCGAATGAACCATGAAGCAGTACTTAAGAAAATTTTCGATGGCGGCCGCGATTTCGGCATGTGTGGTTGGGATGCTTGGCATCGCAGACCAGGCGGGAGCGCAAGATTCCGGCACTGCTGCAGAATGTACCGTTACAGGCACTGGAGCCAAGACCTACAAATGCTCCGGCAATGCGAACCAAGCGGCTTCCGGGTGGGCTTTCGTGAAGAACGCGAACAACGGGTCGATACAGCTCTGTGAATCCGGAGGCGGGATAACCAGCTGCTCGACGGTTACCGCCATCACGACTAACGACATCGCAATTCCGATGACGACCTTCCCCCCTACCCGGGGCGCTTTTCCAGAGCTCATAGTCAGACTGCCGAGTGGTGCCACCTTCTGGGGCTTCGGTGTGGACTGAGAGTGAACGCTCCGGCGCCGGCGTAGGGCACCAACGTTAGCGTGCTCACCCCCGTTAAGGCCCGGAACAAGGCCTGCTCAAACAGTAGTAAGTCTGCGGAAGAAGAAACAGAAAAGGGAGGCCCGGAGGCTTCCCTTTTCTGTTTCACCGTTTCGATCGCAGCGCCGTCCCGCTGCTCA
>JBDKJZ010000558.1:0-3720 GCA_039796375.1 Pseudomonadota bacterium | reverse complement strand
GCGATACGTTTGTGGAGCGCAGGGGTCGACGGTTGGTCCAGTAGATCGCCGTAATCGATCGGCGCACCAAACACCGAGTGGATGGGTGTGCCGGTGCCGTCAAAGTTCGAAATAACTTGGCGCTTGATGTCGTCGGCGAGCAGGCCATTGATGAACACGGGGATCACGGGGACCCGCGCGTTCTGGATGATCTTTCCGATCCCCGAGCGCACCGGCAAGAGCTCATAGGGGTCCCCGGTATTGCGCGTACCTTCAGGATGGAACCCAACGAAATGACCCCCTTGCTTGAGTAGCCACACGAGCTCTTCCATTGCCAGTGTATTTAGAAACGCCCGCTTCCGGTCGCGGAAGATGGGTGGATACATCGCGAACCCGCTCATGACGCCGTTGATCACTAGCCCGAGCGGGTTGTCGTAGAAGAAGTTGGAGCGCACGGGGAAGACCATGCGCTGACGGACACCCCGCGCTAGCAGCTCGGCAGTGACTACGTACAGGTCGAAGAAACTTCGGTGGTTCGCTACCAAGATGAAGCTCTCTGACTTGGCCAGCTGCGGCACCCGATCCAGGTGATGCAGTTGGTGCAGGTTTCGAGTGACTAAGTGGATCCAGTGTCTGCCGAATTTGTCCTGCATCCACTGGAATCCGTCCGCCAACAAACCGGGTTCGTAGCTGCGCCTCACTAGCCCCATCTGGAAGCGCTCGATCCAGCGCAGCTTTCCGCGGCTCTTGGCGATCAGATTGGGGCGTTGAGATTCCTCACGGGCCATCCGCTGCGCCCTACCATGGCAGTCGGCCTGGCGTCTTGGCCCGCAGGCCATATCAATGCGGTTTCTCTGGCCTAGCGCTCTGAGGGTCCGGGAGGGCGTGTGGGGGTGTGAGCGGGCTTGCGCGCGGTGGCTGGGCGTGCGAGAGCCTGGTCCCGAGCCGGGTCAAGCACACGGGTCAGCGCGGGATCGCTCCATCATGAAACTGATCGAGATCGCCTCTCAAGTCGGCAAGCTCTTCAAGGCGCGTAGCCGTCGCGCTTCGGTCGGACTTCGTCGCGCCCACATCGAGTTTCGCTCGATCAATGAAGATGAGCTCCGCGCGTTCGCGAAAGCGCTCGACCGCATGGCGGAGTCGCATGAGCGGCTGAAATGGGTGGAGGTCAACGCACACACCCGGCGTGTGGTGTTCGCCTACGAGGACAACGCCTACGGTGCCGACGACTTAGTAGACTTGGTCGACCGCGCTGAGCGTAGCGCAAGCGTGAATCAGGCCCGGTTCGAACCCCGGAGCAGTCACCCGTCGAACGTCGAGCTCGGGGCGCGGCGCATGGTGGAGCTTGCCGCGGACACCGTCGCTTTCGTCGGGGGAGTCTCTCTCTCGGTCTCACCTATACCCGCGGTTCCGTTCAGCGGGAATCTCGTCGCGCTTCTCTCGGTGCTCCGGAGTTCTCCGCGCTGGCGTCGTGAGCTGGAGCGAAAGTTTGGCGTGGAACGCGCCGAATTCCTGCTGAGTCTGGCGAACTCGCTGGCGCAGTTGGCTGCCCAGCGTCCGACCAGCTCGCTAGTGGACGCTCTCCACAAGTACGCGCTGGTCTCCGAGATCCAAGCGCAACGTTCGGTCTGGAAGCGGCGTGAAGCCGAGCTGACCAGTCGCGGCGGGGGGGTGATCGGGTTGGGCCAGACGCTCGGGCGCCCGTGCCCGCTTCCGCGGGGCCCCATCGAGGAATATGCCGATCGAGCTTGGGCCGTGTCGCTGGCTGGGTTTGGTATCAGTTTTCTGACGACGCGTAGTTTCCAGCGGGCAACCGCTGCCCTCTTCGGTGGGCTGCCGCGCCCTGCGCGCGTTGGACGCGATGTCTTCTCAGCCAGGTTGTCCCACCACCTCGCTGAACGCGGACTCGTGGTCTTAGACACGGATGCCGTGCGCCGTCTGGATCGCATCGACTGCTTAGTGTTGCAGGGTGACCTACTGGTGGCGAACAAGTACGTCATCGGTGGTGTGTTGGCTGAGGACGTCGAGGAGGTCGGGGCTGCTCGTCTGCGGGCGAACGCCATGTTCAACCGGGACCAGCCCCTGACGACCATCACCGAAGGCCTCTGGACGTTGTGTCCTTGGGGTCAGTCGAAGGCGAGCAGCGATATCCGCTTGCAAGTCCACGCCAAGGAGCAGCTCGCGGCGGGTGCGTTGCTGCTGTCGCTTGAACGCGCCGGTCGCGCCGTCGCGGTCGTCACCGTTGAGATCATCGCTCGGACCGGTATCGAAGAGGTGATCACGGCGGCACATGCGGCGCATCTGCGTGTGGTCGTCTCGGGTCCGGTCGAGGAGGTGCTCGATCGCTTCAATGCCGACGACGTCATTCTGCCCGAAGAGGGGCTTCGTGCCGGTATTCGGCGCCTGCAAAGAGAGGGCCAGACGGTGGCCCTCGTGGCCACAGGTCAAAGCGAGGGGCTGCCGCTCGCCGATCTTGGCATCGGGCTCTGGCGTGCAGATGAACCAACGCCCTGGGGCGCACACATCATTTGTCGAAGCGACCTCCAAGACGTGACCTACTTGATCCGAGCTTCCGTGCTCGCTCGGCGGGTCAGCAAGCAGGCAGTGAAAATCGCGATCGCCGCAGCCAGTCTTGGGGCGCTCGTGTCCGCGGGCGGGCTGCTGCGTCTGACGACGCGTCGCGTGCTGTTCGTAGTGAACAGCGCGAGCCTGATTTCGATGGGGAACGGGCTCCGCACAGCATCCGCGTTGCAACATCAACAGCTGCCCGATGCGCGCGATCCCACCCCGTGGCACGCGCTCGATGCGCGTGGCGTTCTGGTCCGGCTGGGTTCGTCGTTCGAAGGCCTCAGTGCGACTGAGGTGGTGCGCCGAGTCGGCAAACCCCAGCAGGTGCAGTCGGCGTGGCGTGACCTGGGCGAGGCGATTACGGAGGAGTTGTTCAGTCCTTTGGCACCACTGCTGGCGGCGGGCGCGGGATTGTCCGCGGTCGTAGGCTCGCTTGCTGACGCTACCATGGTCGCTTCGGTGGTCGTCTTGAACGCAGCGGTGGGCGGGGGACAACGTTTCCGGACCGACCGCAAGATCTTGGAGCTCTCGCGGAGTGAGGTGCGGTACGCGCGCGTGCGGCGCGAGGGTGAAGAGTCGATGATTGACGCGCGCGGCCTGGTCCCAGGGGACGTCGTCGTACTTGGACCTGGCGACGTGGTCCCTGCCGACTGCAGAATCATACACGCTCACTCGCTTGAGGTGGATACCTCAACCCTGACGGGGGAGTCGTTGCCTGTGCGCAAGCGCGTCGACGCATCCTTTGAGGCCCATATCGCCGATCGGACGTCGATGCTCTACGACGGGACGTCGATCGCCGCAGGGCGTGCAGCGGCAGTAGTCGTCGCAGTGGGGCGGGCCACCGAAGCGCAGCGCGGATCGACGGTCGCGAAGCGAACCAAGGCGCAAGGCGGAGTAGAAATGAAGCTTCGCGCGCTGATGGACATGACCGGACCAATCGCGTTGGCGGCGGGGGCAGGGGTGATCGGTGGGGGCTTGCTCCGCGGACGCAAGTTGGATGAACTCGTCAACTCAGGTGTGAGCTTGGCAGTGGCCTCCGTCCCCGAAGGATTACCGCTGTTGGCGACGGCGGCGCAGCTGGCCTCAGCGGAGCGCCTGAGCGCCCGAGGAGCGCTCGTGAGAAACGGACGTTCGATTGAGGCGCTTGGCCGTGTCGACGTGATTTGTCTGGAT
>JBDKJZ010000557.1:0-3723 GCA_039796375.1 Pseudomonadota bacterium | reverse complement strand
ATATCACCAAGCCACTGCCCCTCACGTCCTTCGATGAGGATCTGGGAACCACGAGTTTGAAGCGTCCGAACGTTCTGCTCATCATGTCGGACGACATGAATGACTGGACTTCACTAACCAATAATTGGGTTAAGACGCCTAATCTGAAGGCGTTTGCTGAGACGGGTGTGCAGTTTGAGCGGGCTCATGTCCCCGCTCAGGAGTGTAACCCATCGAGGACCGCGATACTGCTCGGGCAGCGTCCGGGTACCACGGGCATGTACTGGAATCGTCACGAATTCCGTATGAACCCAAGCACGATGGACGCAGTGACGTTGCCGCAGTTCTTCAAGGCTGAAGGCTATGAAACGCTGGACACCGGCAAGATCTACCATCAAAGGACGGAGACTTGGGACCTTTCCGGACCTGGTGGAGGTGCCGCGGTGCCGGCTCCGCTGCAAGCCAATCCGTGGCATAAGGGCGACTTTCTCGCCAAGGGGGACACCTACAACGAGGAGGCCTTCGTGTTCGGTCCCAGCGACCAGCCCGAAGCACAGATCGGCGACACTCAGTCGGCTCAGTATACGGCTGATTACGTCAAAGTCGCTCATGCTAAACCGTTCTTTGCTGCGTGTGGTTTCGTGAAGCCGCATACGCCGCTGATCGCGCCGCAGAGGTACTTTGACATGTATCCGCTGAACGAAATTCAGCTACCGCCTGTCGTTGCCAACGATTTGGATGACGTGGGGCCGATCGCAAGAACCGTCGCTAACAACTTCGGCAAGAATATTCAGGAGACGGTGCTGAAATTCAACGCCTGGCCGCAAGCTGTGCAGGCATACAAGGCTGCGGCATCGTTCGTGGATAACAACTTGGGCATAGTAGTGAGGGCGCTGGACTCAGGTCCAAACAAGGAGAACACCATCGTGATCTTCGTTAGCGATCACGGCGTGCATGCTGGAACCAAGGAACACTGGTGGAAGATGACGCTTTGGAACGAAACGACGCGCATCCCGTTCGTTCTTCGCGTGCCGGGTGTTTCTGTCGCTGGAGGCGTATCTCCTAGGACGGTCAACGCGATCGACATCTACGCGACTCTGCTCGACGTGATGAACTATCCGGCCAAGGCGGACTTGGATGGCCGCAGCATTGCTCCGCTGCTCCGAGATCCTAAGGCGGCGTGGGAGTATCCGACGATGACGACCGCAGGCTACAAGAACCATTCGATCGTCTCAGAGAAATTCAGGTTCACACAATACGCGGACGGTTTTCAGGAACTTTACGATCAGGAAGCTGATCCGAACGAGTTCACGAACGTAGCGACTGATCCGAAGCACGCGGCGGTCATTGCCGAACTCGCAAAGTGGTTGCCTAAGACCGACGCGCCTGACCTTCTCAAGCAGTAAGTCTTCCTCAGCTGCACTCCTCCAGACGGGCGCTAGCGACGAACAACTCCAGAGGTGGGGCTGGAAGTCGCTAGCCCTCTGTGCTGGACGTGCGCTGGCAACCTGTGCGCCCGCAGCGTCGCCTTCTGAACCAAAAGAGGCCCCCGACGACTCCGAACGCGAAGTTCAGAGTGACGGGGCCTCAGCGTTTCCGGCTCCCCTACAAGCGCAGCCGCTGCCCGAGCGCCTGGGCACAGGAATTGGCGCCACGGAAAGATGTGGCGCTCCCAGCGATACCCCAGCGCCTACAACCCAATTGGTTCACTCGCGCAGGATGATGTGGAACCCTCGGTTGCTCTTCACGACGTAGCTGAGTTGATTGGGTTCCAGCGCGAACGCGGCGTTGGCGAAGGATTGTTCGAGATCCTCCTGCCGAACGGCGCCCAGCCTGTCCATTGGTGAGTCCGAGTACTCAGCCGCGACCCCATCCCAATCCCCACCGGCCTGCAGCTGCTTCAACGCGTCAAGCGCTCGTAGGCACGCTTGCTCTTCAGTTCGTGTCGCCCCCTCGGGGTACTTCTGTTCAGCGTGGCGTACGACGATGTGGCGAAGTTCAAGGCGGGCAGGGGCGTCAGCGCTGGGTTCACGCAGAGCCGTCGCATCTTCTAGGCACCGCTCGCCCGGTGTGAGCAGCTGGTCTCCCGCGTCTGCGTGTTTCGGCAGAGCTCCTCCGTTTCCGCAAGACGCAAGGAATAGACTTAGTACCCAGCTGCACCGCATAGCTCGACTCTATACCACGCCGGACGTCGGAGTCACGGCTGCCCATCGGAGCCCGAAGAGCCGCGCTCAGGACCGTGGGGCAGCCCAAAACGACGAAACCCGCGGCGCCCGAAAGGGCCGCGGGTCAGTACTCGTCTGGTTGCTCAGTCGGGGTCGACTACTTCGTTGGCGAGTACGTGAGCTTGCCGCCCATGGGGAACGCCTTCTCCTCACTAGTGGGTCCCATCACTGGACTGGCCACCATCACCTCGGTTGCCATGGCTCCCCGCTCGAACGTCAAGGGCATGTAAGGACCCTGGCCATTCTTGGAGGTGAACTCAAAGTGTAGCGTGTACTTTCCGAAAGGCAGCACGGTCGTCGCGTCCTTGCCCGTGCAGTCCCAAGCGATCGTGTGCACCTCCATCGTTTTCAACGAAGCACCCGAGATGGCGTTTACCCGGTCGTCCATAGCGGCTTCCCACCAGTGCTTCACGTGCTTCTTTCGGGGTTGAGCCCAAACCTTGAGCGTGCGGATATACATGCCCGCCTCATCAGTGACCCAGACCGCGCCAGAGTTCTTCTCCTTGTACGGACCGCCGTAGTTTGCGGTGGCGACTGTCAGCTCGACTTTGCAGGGTACCGCGTCTGCCACGACGGGTGGCGGGGGCATTTCCACGACCGCCTCGAAGATGCCGTCGCTGTTGAGATCGCGGATGAGCTTGTCGAACTTCATGTCTCCGTCCGAATCGACCGCTGTAGCGTCCGTCGTTCCGTCGGCGTCCGTGTCCACAGCGATGCCGTCGAGCGTCCCATCTTTGTTGGTGTCCACCGACGGGGTCTTGTCCGCGACCGCCGTTGCAAGGACGAACGTTGCCGGGGCCGGGGGGTTAGGAAGCAGCACCACTCCGGGGGGAGTCACGGTTGAGGACGGGGAGGTGGGAGGCACCATTGCCGACGGGGGACCGGACGTTGTGGGTGCCGGGGCTAACGGGTTCGGTGCGCCACCGGCCCCACTGAGTTCGCCACCCACGCCGGTGTTCGGCGCGGTCGGTGGAAGCGTCGCCATGCCACCCATACCCGGGTCAACTGAGACTGTACCGGGCGGGTAGTACCCCGTGCCGTCGGTTTCAGCGGAGCAGCCCAGCGAAGTCCCCGCCCCGACAATAGACAAAGAAACAAGCGCGGCACTAACTCGACGATTGCCAGTAATCATGCGACCTCAGTGGTCGCCCGCTTTTGGGGTGGGTTTCGAAATCTGTCGTGGGACACCGAATCAGGCTCAGTTTCCATCCTAGATTGCAAATTGCTGTTTTGGAGTCGAGAGGTGCGCTCCAGCGCCTCGCAGTTCGTCACTGCATCCCGATGCTGCCATGGTCAGAAATTTCCACAACGCTGAGCTGATGCGAGTGGTCGACGATGCCGGTTCGATAGCTAGGTGTGACTTGTGAGCTTCTGTGTGTATGACCTAGGATATGGTTATGTCAGTATCTGGCGCCTACATCCGTGATCGCTTAAGCGAAGGCACTGATTCCGTTCGAGGCTCTTTCGGCCAGCAGCTGTCGATTTCGATTGGGGTCTGGCGCCTCTGTTTCTAGGAAAT
>JBDKJZ010000556.1:0-3726 GCA_039796375.1 Pseudomonadota bacterium | reverse complement strand
CTTCTCCGGCACCAATCCTACACGCGCCTGCTCAGACACCTCGACCATGGCGTCGACGTATCCAAGCGCTCCGAGCCCGTTCGAGCCCCCCTCGGGAATCAGGTACGCTTTGCGACCCACGCGTGCTTGCCCGGCCTGGACCTCGCGAAGGAGGCTATCACGGTCGGCGTACTGAGATGGGGTTATGAAGTGAACAGGCGCTGAGGCGAGACGGTTGAGGAGCAGATTGCCGATCGGACGTTCATCCGACCATTCTTTGACGCGCAGAAACAGCCAACAATCGAGTCCTACTTGGCGAGCTAGGAGTGCGGTTGCTCGCGCGTGATTGGATTGGGCGGCGCCGCAGGTCAGCACCACATCGGCGGCCTGGTCGAGCGCGTCGGCGAGCAAGTACTCCAGTTTGCGGATCTTGTTGCCCGATTCGGCCCCCGCGGTCATGTCGTCGCGTTTGACCCAGACCTCCGCGCCCACCAACTCATCGAGCGCCGCGTGCCTCCAGATTGGGGTCGGCAAGTGGGCGAGTGAGAGCTTTCGAGGAGACGTCACGTTGCAATGCCGATCGAGTGAATGCCAACCTAGGATTGGATAGTGAGAAGGGGCGCGCCGGCCTCCAAAGTTTGACCAAGCTCCACCCAGAGCTTCGAGACGACGCCGCTCGCTGGGGCAAACAGCTCGTTCTCCATCTTCATGGCTTCCACCACGATCAACGGTTCTCCCTGAGCTATGGGGGCTCCCTCTTTGCACAGGATTCGAAGGACGCGGCCGGGCATGGGGCTCTTCACGGTGCGTTCACCGCCTGGTGCTGGCCTGAGTGCTGCAGTGGCTGCGAGCTGCTGTTCATGCCGAAGCGTTGCTTGGAATCTTCCGGTCGTGGTGGTCGTGCCTTCCGACTCTGTCGCCAACCTGACCTCGAAGACCTTGCCCTGGACCCTGAGCAGGCAAGGGGGGCCCAAGTCGAGTATTTCAGTCTCCCAGACGTCGTTGCCGACTCTCACCCGCGCCTGTCTGAAAGTCGCCTCGGAGTCCCTCTGGACACTTTCCACGTGAACACTCGGCCAGTCAGCGCTGGGGCTTTCGTCGCCCTGAACCTCGACCTGGTATCGCACGCCGCCAGTATGTCACAGCTCCCTGCGCCTGGCGCGTTCTTTGGTCGGCGGTTGCGTGGCCCTGGGCGGTCGTAGTATCGGCTGGGCCGCTCTTATGCAAAGCCCGACTGACGACCTCCGCATTCAGCAGCTGCGCCCGCTTCTCCCCCCAGCGATCCTAATGGAGGAGCTGCCGCTCTCCTCTGAGGCCTCGGAGTTCGTGACCCGCGCGCGCGCAGAAATCGGGAGCGTCGTCCTCGGCGAAGATAGCCGCCTCTTGGTCGTGGTGGGCCCCTGCTCAATCCACGATCCCGAGGCGGCGCTCGAATACGCGGGGCGCTTGGCTCAGCTGAAAGAGCGGTTCAGCGACGATCTGATGATCGTCATGCGCACCTATTTCGAGAAACCGAGGACCACGGTGGGCTGGAAGGGGCTGATCAACGATCCGAAGCTGGACGGCAGCTTCGCGATCAATGAGGGCCTAAGAGTCGCTCGCAAGCTCCTGCTCGAGGTGATTCGAATTGGGCTGCCACCTGGGACAGAATTTCTCGACCCGATCAGTCCCCAGTTCATTGCTGACTGCGTGTGCTGGGGCGCGATCGGAGCCCGGACCACTGAGAGCCAGGTTCATCGCGAACTCGCGAGTGGACTGTCCATGCCTGTGGGATTCAAGAACGGAACCGGCGGCTCTGTGCGAATCGCTGTCGACGCGATCCGCTCAGCTTTGGAACCCCATCGTTTCCTGAGCGTAACCAAGCAGGGCCTAGCGGCGATCGTAGAGACCCGAGGCAACGACCAAACTCACCTAATTTTGCGGGGGGGAGGAGGGGCGCCGAACTTCGATCGCAACAGTGTGGCCCAGGCCACAGCAGAGCTCGCCAAAGAGGGCGTTAACCCACGCATTCTGGTCGATTGCAGTCACGCCAACAGCGGCAAAGATCCCAGCAATCAGCCGAAAGTCGCGAGCGATCTCGCGGCGCGGGTGGCCGCGGGGGATCGGGCCATTCTCGGGGTCATGCTCGAGAGTTTCCTCGTAGGCGGGCGTCAAGACGTCCCCGCGCACGGAGCTCTGACCTACGGCCAGAGCATCACCGACGGGTGCCTCGCGTGGGAGCACACACCAGCAGTGCTCGAAGAGCTCGCGCAGGCGAGTCGTGAGCGTCGCACCAAGTAGGCCAGCGCAGGCAACTACGCCAGGCTCATCGAGTGGGTTTTTGGTGAAGTGTCCGGCCTGCTTGAGGAGACTTCAACCGATGAGATCTATTTCAATCCTTTGCTTGGCGAGCGTCAGCGTGTTGTCTTGGTCGTGCGCTGACAATGGCGCGGACTCAAGAAACGACGCCGGCGACGGCGGTCAGGATGCCGCGGCGGGCGAGCTGGACGCGGGGACCTTGCCTGCCGATGACGTCAAGGTGTCGTGCGGGCTCGTCATAGGTGCTCTCTGCGATCAGTTTGCCAACTGCGGGTTCGGGCTGGATTCGAAGACCTGCCTCGCCGGCAAGGGCTGTGTCGCGCTATTCGCTCCCGCGTGCGAGCGGGGGCTCAAGCAGGTCGACGTGGATGATGCGAAAGGCTGCGCGGAAGCGATCAGTCGGGGGTCCTGCGAGTCCGTGTGTGAAGCAGGGAGTACTGAAGAGCCACCCAAAGCATGCAAGCCCTTCCTCGCGTGGTTGCCTGCCGGCGATAGAGCGGGTGGTAGCGAGGCTGACGAGCTGTTGCGATCACCCGCAGACGCCGGGGCTCCTCCCGGTGCCGTATCGGTCGATGCCGGGCCAAGCGACCCGGGATTGGCTCTAACGCCCCTTGGAACAGCACCGGACTGTTACTCTCAGTGCATGCCGAACAAGCCGACAAAGGAGTAATGGCGAAAAGCGGTAGGAAACGTCGACCCCTCAACCTCGGGCAGGACCACCGTGTCTTCGTCATGGGACCAGCTCGAGTTGTTTTGTGTTGGATAACGCTGACGAGCGAGACGCCGGAGTCTGTCCAACTTCCGATGCGCTGGATGAAATTGCCCGAGACTCGCAGCCGAGCACTGGCGCCGCACCCGCCGACGCAGCTAGCGAATAGGCGTGTTCCCGACTAGAGTCGTCATGATGAACGGACAGAGCTGGCACGCTTGGATCTGGGGGCTTCTGTGTGTGGCGGCGTTGTGGAGCGGCGGGTGCAAAGGCGCGACCGAGCAAGGCAAGCCCCTAGCGGGCGCGTCGAGTAGCACCAGCACGCCTGCCGGGGTCAGCGCCGCGGAGGCGGCTCGAGCCCAGCGCGCCCGACTCACAGCTCAGCACGCGTCGAGCAAGTACGTGGGCTCCGAGAGCTGCCGCGATTGCCACGCCGATCTATTCAAGGCGTGGCAGGGGTCGCATCACCAGCTCGCGATGCAGGAGCCCTCGGAGGAGTCGGTCCTGGGTGAGTTCGCCAACACTCAATACCGCTACTTCGGTGAGTTGACTCGCTTTCGACAGAAGGGCGGAAAGTATGAGGTTGAAACCGAGGGCGTCTATCGAGACGGCGACGAGCAAAAGCGCGGGCGACGCTGGTTTGAGGTCAAGTACGCGTTCGGTGTCACGCCCCTTCAGCAATATTTGGCGGACGCCGGCAAAGGACACCTTCAGACGCTGCCCTTCACCTATGATACGCG
>JBDKJZ010000555.1:0-3728 GCA_039796375.1 Pseudomonadota bacterium | reverse complement strand
TTCGTTGTGTTTTTCGATCGCCTCCGTGAGGGCCTCAGAGAGCGCCCTTCGGAGCTCATCAAGGTCGAGAGCCTGGTCGGACGTGAACAGTCCAGGGACTTGGGCGAGTACCGAAATCGGGACTTCGCTTCCCGGAGCGACTTGATCCCGAAGGGAACACAGGGACTCATAGGCCGCCCGCGCGCGCTCAAGATCTAGCTTCGACTGGCCGATCGCGGGTCCCTCGAAACGAACGGTGATATCGTAGCGCCCCCGCTGGAGGCGCTCACGGCAGAGCTGTTCGACGTAGAATGCCTGGTCGGTCGCTTCAGAAGGCATTCTCACGCGCACCTCCAGAAAGCGATGGTTGAGTGAGCGAGCTTCGACCGCCAGACGGCCCCGGCCCAGTGGGGTCCGGCCCACCCCAAACCCGGTCATGCTGCGCATGGCGGATCAGAGTCCTTTGCGGCGGCGTACGTCTTCCAAGACCCGCTGATATTCGATCTCCCACATCGCGGAGCCCTCTTGCATGTGTTTCATCTGACCACGAACAGCCGAATCGAGATCGCCATCCACCGCGAGCACCCTGCGCAGGGGCTCACGTAGGCGGAGCCGCAGCTGATGATCGGGGGCGTAGATCTCATCGACGTTGCTCGAGTGCATCAGGAACTCGATCAGCTGGTCCACCAGGTAGTCGATAGCTTCTTCACCGATCTGGATCTTCTTCTCCTCGGCGAGCTGGCGTTTGACGCGACCGAGCTGGTCGCCCGGCAATCCGCGGCTAGCTACAGTATCCCGAGCTTTTTCGGATAGTTCCGCCTCGTCCTTAATGTACTGATTAAGAACGGACTCGATATCGAGGGCGACCTCGGCGGGGGCTTCAGTCTCGATGTCGTTGTGCTCCGTCAGCGCGCGCAACATTGCCTGGGCAAGCTGAGGCACTCGGGACTTGGGGATCTTCATGCGGGCAAGGCGTAACCCGGCTGGATGGCTAGTTCCAGCAGGAAATGAAGGCTGGGAGGCCGTGAACGGTTTATCCGCCCTCCGGGCCTTCGAGGCTGAGCCGCAGGCGCCGCGACACGGCGGCGAGCTGACGGTCCTTATAGGCGCGATGGTTCGCAGCGCCCGCCTCATTCGAGGCCTCCGTTTCGGCATCCATCAGCTGGATTTCGCACAACATATAGACGACCTTGCCAAGCGGTTCGGAGCCCGGAGGGGCCAACTCAAGCAGGTGATCTGGGACCCGTACAGGGAGGTCTGCGATGAACTGGACGGTTCGGTAATCGGGCGCACTGAACCGATTGTCCCCTGGTGTGAGCGCATCCTGATCCGTGATCTGCAGATCGGGCACGAATCGGCTCAGATGAGGGTGGGATTCGCAGAAGCTGCGGAAATGAAAAATCGTGTTCGTGCTCTGCTCGGGGACGACGTAGTTAAACGGGAAGAGACGCTCCGAGAGGTAGAGCAGCACCGGCATCAGCTCCTCGCGGCTGCGGGTGACGATGCGGAAGCGCAGCTTGTCGTAGATAGCTACTGCCGTGGATTCCCGCTTGCTGAGCAGCTTCGTGTAGGTGGAGTCGAGGTTCTTGCGCCCACCGACAAACTCGGTGATTGGGAATCCTTCGCTGAGCATCGTTCCGACGATTCGGTAGACCTTCTCCTCCACCAGGTGGAACAGATCTCGGTCACTCAGCGGGAGGCGAAACAGCAGCTCGCGCCCGGCCATGTGGTTGATGATCTGCATCACCTTCAGAATGGCACAGGCACTCTGTTGGTCGTGACCCCCCGGCGCGGAAGCCATCAGGGCAAGCTGGACCACATCCGCTTCTTCGGTAGACGCGGGGATCCGGCACTGAAAACTGCGCCTCAGATACCGGACAGCCTGCTCCTGGATACCCCGTATGTAGTCACGGTCCTCTGCGGCATCCGGGTCAAGGCCATGTATCCGGATGAACTGCTTGACCTCGTCTGCGGACCGGAAATTTAGCCGGTGCCAATCCACAACGGAGCCGCCACGCAAGATGAGCCTGACGACCTCGATGTCCTGGAGGGAGAACTCGCCGAGCTGCTTCAACCGCAACGAGGACTGCGCGGAGTCAGCTTCCAATAGACCTCAACTGACCCATGGGCGGCTTGCTAGTTCAACCGTGGCCCGGATGGGTCGTCGTGGCATCGGCCGATGGACGTCTCAAGGACAGTGTGCCGAAGAAGATCCCGAGGGTCAGCCCAAGAACGATGACTTGGGCGCCAAATTCGCCCTGGGCGGCTAGGAGCGCGAGGGGGAGGGTCGCTGCGAGGTACCAGTAGTTGAATTTCATCCAGGAACTCCGTCGAACACTTACGCTGAGTCTTCATAGACGACGCGAGTGGTTAGATGTAGGATACGGTGCCACGGGGACTAAAGTCGGGCCAACTCTGTTACCGCCGAAGGCCCCGGCTATCAAGCAGCTTGAACAGGCGTGTCCCGCTTCTTGAAGAACGTCCCGTGCCTTGGCGCCATTCCGGCCGCATTTTTCAGCTAGTTGTCGAGCCGTCGTTCCAGCGGAATGGTGGCTTTTTCACCAGAGAGCACGAGAGTGCGCTGATAGTGCTCCACCTCTTTCCCACGTTTCAGGCAGATGTAGCACATATACCTTCCTTCAGCGCCCTGAAACTCGTGAGTGAGCTCAGTCTGCGCGGGGCCGACAGTCCATTCCGCACCAGACTGGTGCTCGGAGGTCTCACAGTTCAGTCGCGCGGAACTGACGCTGTGCGCTGGTCCAAACCGGAGGGCCACTGTCTGCTGCTGGGGAGCGCCGCCGATCCAGCTCGTGACTAGCCAGACCACCGGTAGAAGGAAAAGCCATGCGTAAACGGAACGACGTCGGGATCCTTCCCTGACATCCTCAAGGGTTGAGCGTGCTGAGCTCACTCCGCGGCTGTGGGCGCTGGGGCGGCGCCGCTCGCAGCAGCTGCAGCCGCCGCGTCGCGATTAAAGACACGGACGAGCTTAACCAAGCTCAGTGCGGTCTTTTCGGGCAGCGCAAACCCGGGCATCTTCCCCTTGCCCTGCTGGATTGAGCTCAACATTTGAGCGTCTGTGGTCGCAGTCTGCCACGCAGGATCAGAGAGGTCTCTGGGGCTGAACATAGGCGACTGGGGACCATCGCCCCTGCCAAGTTTGCCATGGCACAGGACGCACTTCGCGGTCCAGGTGGCCAAAGCCACCTGATCGATTCCTGGAAGCACCTCCTTAGCTTCGCCGGCGACCTGACCCTTCTCGGTGGCGCCAGACTGGCTATTGTGCTGGTGATCGGAGACCGTCCACTCCCGTAGATCTACTGGTTTGGAGTCGCACCCGAGTAGGACAGCCGTCACAAGAAGCAGAGCAGGAAAAGGCGCCAAGTTCATCGGGTCCAGGGATAGCACGCGCCGACGCGGTGCGCGATAGTCTGGACCCAATCGCGGGCTGAACGCCCGGCTGCTAGGAAGAGCTGAACTCAGCCTGAGCGCGGCTTATTTGAACTCGGTGCCGCCACCCTTTGGGCTGAGGCCCATATAGTTCCGATCGTTGATCGCTGCGATCTTGAACTCAGTGCGACGATTCTGGGCGCGACCTTCTTCGGTGGTGTTTGCTGCGATCGGCTTCTTCTTGCCGAACCCCACCGCGATAATGCGTTCCGCCTTGATCCCGCGGTCCACTAGTGCCTTCTTGATCGTCAGCGCGCGCTCTCCTGACAGCTTTAGGTTGTCCTCCTCGGTGCCGACGT